>CAZDWH010000028.1:0-21075 GCA_964509025.1 uncultured Rhodanobacteraceae bacterium | reverse complement strand
ACCATTCGATGGGCGGTTGGGTCGAACTGGTCTTGCGTCCGACCGGCTTCGTTGATCCTGACGTCGAAGTGCGCCCTGTGCGAACCCAGGTCGACGACGTGCTCGGCGAGATCCACGCGCGCGTCAAGCTCGGCGATCGCGTGCTGATCACGACGCTGACCAAGCGCATGGCCGAGAACCTCACCGACTATCTCGAAGAGCATGGCGTGCGCGTGCGCTATCTGCATTCGGATATCGAAACGGTCGAGCGCGTCGAGATCATCCGCGACCTGCGCCTCGGCGAGTTCGACGTGCTCGTCGGCATCAACCTGTTGCGCGAAGGCCTGGACATGCCCGAGGTCTCGCTGGTCGCGATCCTCGATGCGGACAAGGAAGGCTACCTGCGCTCGACCGGCTCGCTGATCCAGACCATCGGCCGCGCCGCACGCAATCTGCGCGGCAAGGCGATCCTCTACGCCGACCGCATGACCGACTCGATGAAGCGCGCGCTCGACGAAACCGCGCGGCGCCGGCAGAAGCAGATCGAGTACAACCTCGAGCACGGCATCACGCCGAAATCGGTGGTGAAGAAGATCGCCGACATCATGGAAGGTGCGCGCGCCGACGCCGAGGCTGAGCGCAGCGGTGGCGCGCGCGGCAAGTCACGCGGACTCGCCGTGGCCGAGCCAGACGTCGACTACGCCGCGCTATCGCCCGCGCAGCTTGCAGCGAAGCTGAAGAAGCTCGAAGCGCAGATGTACAAACACGCGCAGGACCTGCAATTCGAGGAAGCCGCGCGCGTGCGCGACGAGCTGCAGCGCATCCGCGCGCAGGCGCTCTTGAGCTAGCGGCCCTTACAGCTTCGCCGCAAAAAAAACCGCAGACAAAACGCGGGCGAGCGTTTCGTCTGCGGCTGCCTCCTGCAAGCGGAAAACAGGGCGCATCCTTGCGCATCGACTCCTTTTCAGGGCATCCGATGGGGCACGCGCATGCGTGACGCGCGCGCATGCGTGGCCGCGAACAAGGCGAGCAGCGTGGCGAGGCCGAGCAATCCCCACAGATTCATTGCGGGCGCTGGCACCGGTTGCACCGGTGCTGCGCTGACGCCCGGACCACCCTGGTCGACGATCGTTCCGTTGACCGCGAGGTCGTCATCGCCGAAGCTGCCGTCGGCAATCGTGAAGGTCGCGACATTGCCCGCGAGACTCACGTTGTTGTTCGCGACGGTGAGCGTGTACCAATGCGGCGCGGCGTTGCCCGGCGTCGGGCCGTACTTCCAGTACTGCTCGGCCGGCACGAAGGCGGTCGGGAAGGTGACGGTCAGCGTGATCGTGCCGCTGCAGCCGGTGGCGCTGAACGAGAACAGGCCGTCGGGGAAGGACAGGCCCGGCGGGACCGCGGCCGGCGGGCCGACAAAGGCGGGCGCGACGAGCGAGCAGCTCGCTCCGCCGCCGGACAGCACGGCCGTCGCAGTGCCGGTGCCGGTGAAGGTCGGGCCGCTGAAGCTCTTGATCGCCGGACAGGCGCTGGTAGTGAATGTCAGATCCGCGCCGTGAATCGTGCCGCCGACACCATTGTTGGCGTTGACGCGGAAATGATACAGCGTGCCGCAGGTGAGACCCGACGCATTGACCGACACTGCGGCATTGCTCGCGCCGCTACCGAGCGGGCTCTGCGTCGCCGCGAGCGAGCTGCCGTAAGCCGCAGTCGTGCCGTAATCGAACGTCACGCTGGTCGCTGCGCCATTTGCGCTCACCGTGCCGTTCAAGAGCGCGCTGTTCGCCGTGATCGCTGTCGCCGCATTGGTCGTCGCGGTGGGTGCGATCGGTGCGCAAGCGCTCGTGTTGAACGTCTGATCGGCGCCGGTAATCGTGCCGCCGACGCCATTGTTCGCGTCGACGCGGAAGTGATACAGCGTGCCGCAGGTGAGACCTGTCGCATTGATCGACACCGCGGCGTTGCTGGCGGCGGCGCCGAGCGGACTCTGCGTCGCGGCGAGCGAACTGCCATACGCCGCCGTGGGTCCGTACTCGAACATCACCGTGGTCGATGCGCCGTGCGCGCTGACGGTGCCGTTCAAGGTCGCGCTGGTCGCGGTGATCGCGCTCGCGATGCTGGTCGTTGCGCTCGGGGCGAGCACCGGACAGACGCTCGTCGTGAAGGTCAAATCGCCGCCGTGGATCGTACCGCCGGTGCCGTTGTTCGCATTGACGCGGAAGTGATAGGTCGTGTTGCAGGTCAGGCCGGACAGCGCGGCGGAGACGGCCGCGTTGCTCGCTGCTGCACCGAGCGGGCTCTGCGCCGCGGCGACGTTTGAGCCATAGCCCGTGGTCAGGCCGTAGTCGAAATTAACCGTCGTCGACGCGCCATTGGCCGTGACCGTGCCATTCACGGTCGCCCCCGTGGTGCTGAGCGAAGTCGCCGCCGCCGTGGTCGCGGTCGGGGCCACGCCAGGGCAGGCGCCCGTGATGAAGGTCAGGTCGCTGCCGCTGATCGTGCCGCCGACGCCGTTGTTCGCGGTGACCTGGAAGTGATACAGCGTGTTGCAGGTCAGTCCCGACAGCGCAGCCGACACCGGCGCATTGGTCGATCCGCTCGACAGCGGGCTCTGTGTCGCGCTGATCGTGCTGCCATAGGCATTGGTTGGGCCGTAGTTGAAAACGACGGTCGTGGTCGCGCCGTTGGCGGTGACCGTGCCGTTGAGCAGGGCGGATGTCGTCGTGATCGAGCTTGCTGCATTGGTAGTCGCGGTCGGCGGCGTTGCCGCGCACGCGGCGGTGGCGAAGCTCAGATCGCCACCATTGATCGTGCCGCCGACGCCGTTGTTAGCATTGGCGCGGAAGTGGTAGGTCGTGCCGCATGTCAGCCCGATTACGCCAAAGGTCACAGATGCGTTGTTCGCGCTCGCGGCAAGCGGACTTTGCGCTGCAGGTGCATTCGTGCCATACGCCACGGTCGGACCATAGTCGAACGTGACCGTGGTCGATGCGCCGTTCGCGCTGACGGTTCCATTGAAGGTCGCCGTCGTTGTCGTGATCGCCGTCGCCGCGAGCGTCGTCACGGTCGGAGCAGCCGCTCCGCAGGCGCCGGTCGTAAACGTCAGGTCGTTGCCGTTGATCGTGCCGCCGACGCCGTTGTTCGCATTCGCGCGGAAGTGATACAGCGTGTTGCACATGAGACCGCTGAGCGTGACCGACACCGCCGCATTGCTCGCGCCGCTGGTGAGCGGACTTTGCGTCGCGGTTGCCGGACTGCCGAGCGCGCCATAGCCGGTCGTTGTGCCGAAATCGAAAGTCACATTGGTGGTCGGGCCATGGGCGCTCACCGTGCCGTTCAAGGTTGCGCTAGTGGCGGTGACCGCCGTCGCTGCGTTGCTCGCGACCGTCGGCGCGACTGCCGCGCAAACCGCGGTCGTGAAGCTGAGGTCGGAGCCGTTGATCGGTCCGCCTGCGCTATTGGCCGCCTTGACGCGGAAATGGTAGGTCGAATTGCAGGTCAGGCCGGTGAGCGACAGGGATACCGCGGCATTGCTCGCGCCGCTCGACAGCGGGCTTTGCGCCGCCACGGTATTGTTGCTGTAGCTGACGGTTGCGCCATAGTCGAACGTCACCGTCGTGCTCGCGCCGTTGGCGCTGACCGTGCCATTCAACTGCGCACTCGTCGCGGTGATCGCGCTCGCCGCCAGCGTTGCCACGGTCGGCGGCGTCGCCGAGCAGGGGGCCGTGGTGAAGCTCAGATCGCCGCCATGAGTCGTGCCGTTGCTATTGTTGGCGGCGGGGTGGAAATGGGAGGTCGTGTGGCAGGGCACCCCGGAAAATTTCGCGAGGGTACTCACATTGGTCGGGCCGGCATTAGGCGAAGCGGCGGTACCGGCCATGCTGCTGCCGTACGAGGCGGTCGGGCCGTAGTTGAAGGTGAGGCTCGTGGCGGCGCCGTTCGCACTCGCCGTGCCGTTGAGCGTGGCCGACGTCGCGGTGATGTTCGTCGCCGCGAGCGTGATCGAGCCCGGTGGCGACGAAGGAATCGTCGCCACGTTGGAGAATTCCGAGCTGTTGTTGACGTTGCAGGTATTCAACGGCCCGAACATGCCGTTACCCAGATCGCCGGCAAAGCAGATGAGGTTCGATTTCCAGTCGCTGCCGCCACCCGGCTGATCGGTCAGCGGCGTGATGTCGTTCGCGGTCATCAGCACATAGCTGCCGCCGGTGCTGACCGGCAGCGTGACGGTGCAACGCGTGCTCGTGCAGCTGGCGCCCGTCAGTGCGCCGGTGATGTCGGTGCTGACGAGCTGTTCGCCGAGAAAGGTCATGCTCGTCGCGCTGTTGTCGTCTGCTGCGTCGATCTGGAAGAACTCCATGCGAAAGTCCGCAGGTCCGTGTGTCGCAATCGTCCATTGCAGCGTGGTCGAGCCCGCACCCGACAACGGGGCGGCTGAACCATTGCACGCGCCGCTATCGGCGGGGCCGGCGCAGATCACAGGCTGCACCTGATCGAGGTTGGCGTAGTTCGGTGGATACTCGGTATGCGGCGGGTCGATCGCATTTTCGGGGTGATCGAGGTCCAGTCCGATGCCGGCCGTCAACATCGCGTTGTGGAAGATACGATTGCGCTGCGACAGATTGCTCCAGCCGTTGCCAGTGCCGCCGTCGAGAATCTTGATGCCGTTGCGGCCGTTCGCGGCGATCGTGTTGAAGTCGGTCGCGCCGGCACCGCCGATCGTGGTGGAGCTCGCCGCATCGACATGCACACCGTCGACGCCGTTGCCGAGCGTGAGATTACCCGCGAACGCGGGCGACACGCCGATCGAATTGCCGAGAATGCTGTTGCTTGTCGTCGAGCCGCCGCTGACGACGATGCCGTGACGCGCATTGCCCGAGACGATGTTGCCGTCGGTTGCGGCGCTGCCGCCGATCTTGTTGCCTGAAGTGGTGACGATGATGCCGTCGCCCTTGTTGCCGTATTGAGTCGAATTGCTCGGCGTACCGGCGGGGAATTCGGCCAGGCCGATCGTATTGCCGATAACCTTGATGCCCGTGCTCGCACCGGTGATCAGCACGCCCGCATTGGTGCCGAGCTGATCGGGGAAGTTGTTGTTGTTGGCGCCCTGGTTGTCGCTGATCACATTGGCCGGACCGACGATCAGCGCCGTGCCGCTCGGATTGAAATGTCCCGCAGTCGTATCGGGCTTGGTGTCGATCACGATTCCGCTGCCGCCGTTGCCGACATGGTTGCCGACCGCGCTGGCGAGGCCGATGCGGTTGCCCATGATGAAGTTCGGCAGGTATACCGCGCCGGCGTCGACCTGGATGCCGTTCTGCGTATTGCCGCTGATCACATTGGCCGGACCGATCAGGTTGGCGAAGGTGTCGCCGGTCAGATGCACGCCGCTGCCGCCGTTTGCGATCGCCGTATTGCCGGTCGGATCGGTACCGATGAAATTGGTCGAGATGATCGTCGCGGCGAGGTTCTCGCTGAAGATCTCGATGCCGTTGAGCTGGTTGCCCGAAATCGTATTGCTGGTGATCTTGTTCGGGTTGAGGTTTTGCAATGCGGTCGCGATGTTGACCGAGAAGCTGTTGATCTGCGAGGAATCGACAGGTTGGGCCGGAAGCGCGTCGTACAGCGTCTTCAGGCCGGCGACGTCGATGAACTGGCTCTGATACGCCGCAGAAGCCGACAGCGAAATGCCATGGCCGGTGTTGGTATTGGCCGCCAGCACCGGCGCGCCGAGTGCGCTCAAGCCGATGTAGTTGTTGTTGAAATCGTAACCGTGGCCGTTGGCACTGATGCCGGCGCCGCTGCAGCCCCAGATCGCGAGATATTTCACGACCGAATTATTCGCGCCGTTTTGCTGGCTGACCGCGGCATCGCCCGAATCGGTCAGGTCGATGCAGCCATGGCCGCCGCCGTTGATCGTCGTGCGCGCGATGCCCTGCAGTCCGTTGATCGTGAACGGCGCGCGGATCTGCGCGAGCGCGCCGTTGACGATGGTGACGGTCGAAGCCGCTGCGGTGAAGGTGATCGTGTGCGAGCCGGACAGATGGTTGCCGACCATGATCGCGGCGCGCAGGCTGCAATGCCCGGTCAGCGTGTTGTTGCCGGGCGCAACGACCTCGGCGCAGGTCGCCGTGTTGGCGGGATTCTGTGGACCGTCCGTGCCGGTGTCGACCGAGAACGAATTGGCCAGCGCGACTCCGCTTGCGCCGGCGAGCAGCAGTGTCGCCCAGCGGTGGCGCAATAATGTTGGTCGCAGGCGTTCGGGGGCAGCTGCGCGGGCAGCGATCACGCGGTTCATTGGCGTCTCCAGGCAACGGGATGGCCGGAATAGACGCAAACTGGCGAAAAAAAGAATCACCGCGCGGGATTGAGCTGCGCCACCGGTGCGGCGCCAGAGGGGTCGCACGACGAGCGGCTGGGATTCTCCAAAAGCAAAAACCCCGCGCGAGGGCGGGGTTTTGTGATCCGGCGAGGGACTCGCGCGGCTACGAAGTGGTGGGCAGTACAGGGATCGAACCTGTGACCCCCACCATGTCAAGGTGATGCTCTACCGCTGAGCTAACTGCCCACTTCGTAGGGGGCGGCAAGGATAGCCGAGGACGCCAGAAACGGCAACACAAATGTCGCTACGCTGGGCAAAAAAGCGGGCCTATGGCGCCTTTTTCAGCGCGATCACCGAGTTCAGGCCGCCGAACGCGAATGAATTGCTCAGTGCGGCGCGCACCTGGCGCTCGCGCGGTGTGTTCGGTACATAGTCGAGATCGCACTCCGGATCGGCATCGAGAAAGTTCGCGGTCGGCGGAATCACGCCGTGCTGCAGGGTGCCGAGCGCGGCGACGAGTTCGATCGCGCCGGCGGCGCCGAGCGCATGGCCGTGCATCGATTTGGTCGACGACACCGCGAGTTTGTCTGCGTACGCGCCGAACACCTGACGGATCGCCTTGGTCTCGGTCGGATCGTTGGCTGGCGTGCCGGTGCCGTGCGCGTTGATATAGTCGATGTCCTCCGGCGCGAGGCCGGCATCGTCCAGGGCCAGCTGGATCGCGCGCGCGACCGTGCCGACTGCAGGGAAGACCATGTCGACCGCATCGGCGGTGGCGCCGCTGCCGGCGAATTCCGCGAGGATGGTCGCGCCGCGCTGGCGCGCGTGTTCGTATTCCTCGAGCACGAAGATGCCAGCGCCTTCGCCAAGCACCATGCCGCGACGCTGCTTGCAGAACGGCCGGCAGGTATCGTCGGCGGTGACGCGCATCGCCTCCCAGGCCTTCATCGTTGGTGGCGTTACGCAGGCTTCGGTGCCGCCGGTGACGGCGAAATCCACTTTTCCACTTTTCACCATGTCGAAGGCCTGGCTCATCGCATGATTGGACGAGGCGCAGGCGCTGGCGACCGCAAACGCGGGACCGGTGAGGCCGAATTCGATGCCGACATGGCAGGCCGGCGCGTTCGCCATCACGCGCAGGATCGTCAGCGGGTGCACGCGCGTGTTGTTCTCGCCGTAGAAGCGGCGCGACTGCTCGTTGTGCGAATTCTCGCCGCCGATGCCGGTGCCGACGATGCAGGCGGTACGTGCGCCGCGGCCGTCGGCGCGGAAATCGAGACCCGATTGCGCGATCGCCTCGCGCGCCGCGACCAGCGCGAACTGCGACACGCGGTCGAGCAGCGGCAGGCGTTTGACGTCGAAATGCGCGGCGGGATCAAAATTACGCACTTCGGCCGCGATCTTGACCAGCAGGATATCGGTTGGCATCGAGGTGATCGGGCCGATGCCGACGCGCCCTTCGCGCATCGCGCTCCAGGTTTCCTGTGCGGTGTTGCCGAGCGCGCTGACCGCGCCCATGCCGGTGATCACTACGCGGCGCTGGCTCATGTGTCCTTCCCGAGTCGCGAAAGAGTGGTTCAGCCCTGCGCGGCGGGCGCAGCGGCCTTTTCGGCGACCAGTTTTTCGACCGCTTCGACCAGGCCCTTGACCGACTCGGTGTCGAAGTTCGGATCGCGGTCGGGCAGAGTGATCTTGTAGTGGTCCTCGATTTCGAAAATGATCTGCACCGCGTCGAGCGACTGGATTTCGAGCTGCTTGAGCGTCGAGTCGAGGCTAATCTTTCTCACGTCGATGTTCGCTTCCTTGGCGATGATGCCGAATACCGTGTCCTGCACTTCGCTCATGTCGTTCTCCGCTTATGGGTGATGTTCGGGGGTAGCTTGGAGTAATTGTACTTCGTCCGGTTCGCTGCCGAGCAGCAGGATGCCGCCGGTAATGAGTACCGCGCCGGCAAGCATGGTCCAGCTGACGTGCTCGCCGAGTACGAGCCACGAGGAAAACATAACCCCGACGAACACGATTGCTGAGGTGGGGAATGCCTGCGACAGCCGCGACTTGCGCAGGATCAGCATCCAGGCGAGGAAACCGCCGACATAGGTGCCGATCGCGGTCCACAGCCAGGGCGATCCCAATGCGCGCGTGAAAGCCGCGAGCGAGAAATCGAATTCGCCGGTATCGCGCCCTGCGAACTTCAGCGCGACCTGGCACAGCATTTCGCAGCCGACCAGCGCGAGCCAGGCGAGCCAGAGCTTGCTGCGAGGCTTCTCCGGCGCGTCATCGACTGGCGTCGGCGGATTGAGCGCGGCCAGGTCGGCGTCGTGGCGATCCAGGCGCGCGAGCTTCTCGACCGCGGCGAGGATGCGGTCGAGCACGGGATTGCGATGCCGGTACCACAGCCAGTTCGCCGCGAGGCGACTGCCGAGACGCAGCTTCTCGCGATGCAGGCCCTGGCCGCTCTGGTAAAGCTTGATGCCATGCGCGATGCACCAGCGCACGTTCTCGATCCAGGTGTAAAAGTATAAATTGTATTGGCGTGCGACGGCATAATCCATGCCGAGGAACTTGTCGATCAGGCACTCGCCATCGTGCAGCACAAGGTTGAATGCGACGAGCTGGTCGCCGGCCCAGTAGGTCGCGCATAGCGCGCGGCCCGCGCATTCGCGCAGCACGTTGTGGAAGTATTCCGGCGTGAGTTCCTCGAAGCTCAGTTCCGCGTTGGCATAGGTTGCGCGATACAGGCGCATCACCTCGTCGCGGATATCGTCGATATTCTCGCGCCATTCGACGCGCAGCGCGGCGCCGGCCTTGAGCTTGCGCCGCAGGTCCTTGCGCGTGGAGTAAGACAGCGTTGCGAGATATTCGTCGACGTTCGCAAACGGCAGATCGAGCAGCGCGGTCGGCAAGCCCGGTTGGCGGCGCAGGCCGATTGCGCTGCCGCCGCGCGCCCAGAGCGCGTCCTGCGCGTTCGCAGCGTCCTTTGCGGCGAGCATCGCGACACGGCGTTCGCGTGCGACTGCGTTCATTTTCGCCAGCAGCGCGTCAAGAATTTGTTGTCGTTCGGTTGCGCTGCAATCCGGCGCAAAACCGAGATGGCAGACCTCGCCGACTGGCGATCCGAGCGAGAGCAGGCGCTGCTTGAGCAAGCGCGGAAACACGCGCGCGAGCGCGTCGCTGACGCGGCGCAACGGCCCGGTCAGGGTGGTGTCGAGTTCATAGTCGGTGATGAACGCCGGCACTGCCGCACGTAACTCGCCGTCTGCGTAGACGCCGAAGTACAGCCACTCGAAATCCGCCAGGCCGGATTGTTCGACCGCGCGATAGTAGGCGTAGTCCTCGAGCTCGCCCGGAAACAGGCGATTCCACTCCTCGCGGCCGAAAGCCTCGATCGTGCTGACGACGCGGACTTCCACAGTGGAAAGGTCAGTCGATGGCGGCAAGCGCCGGCGCATGGTCCGGCATGTGCACGAAACGCGTATTCGCGATGTGGTTGAAGAATTTGGTCGAACGCTCGATCACGACGTCGCGTTCCTGATCGACCGTGATCATGTGATAGCTGTTCTCGAGCAGCACGGTCTCGACCGGACCGCTTACGCCGCGCACGACATAGCGCACGTTCTTCAGGCTGGCCACGTCATCGTCCTTCGCGTGCACGACGAGGCAGGGCGTACGCACGTCGGCAAGCTGGCGGCGCACACGGAAACTCAGGCGGTAGAACTCGGCCAGCGACGGCCACGGATTGCCGGGCAGGCCGGCCTCGTCGCTCGCGCCGCTGAGCATCGCACCCGCAATGCGCTGGCGGATGCGTTCGTCCTTGATGCCGTACGGAAAGCACTCATGGAATTTCGCATGGCGACCGAAGCCGAGGCTGGTCACCAGCGGTAGCAGGAACGAAAGCTTGCCGATGAACGGAATGGTCCAGCCGTCGTAGACAAAGGTGGTGCCGTAGAGGCCGAGGCCATCGACTTCGTCCGGACGGTCGGCGGCGAGTTTGAGGGCCAGCAACGCGCCCATCGACAGACCAGCGACGAACATATGGTCGACTTCGGCGCGTAGCTTGTCCGCGGCCTCG
Source organism: uncultured Rhodanobacteraceae bacterium (assembly GCA_964509025.1). GTDB lineage: Bacteria > Pseudomonadota > Gammaproteobacteria > Xanthomonadales > Rhodanobacteraceae > Rudaea. Next base: position 10,708 of record CAZDWH010000028.1, on the reverse strand, counting down.
CACACGCTGCGATACCAGTCGTGCCAGCCGGTCTTAAGCAGGTCTTCCTCACTGCCGCAATGCCCGGCGAGCTGCATGCCGTGCACAGTAAAACCGTTGCGATTCAAGCCTTTGGCGATGAAGCGCATCTCGGTCGGGGTGCCGGTCAGGCCGTGAATCAGCAGCACGCCCGAGCGGCCGCCGGGCAATTTGAAATCGACGTTCTTGATCATGGTTAACCTGTCTCGAAATCCAATGCGCTCGGCATTTCGCACGCCGGCGTCGCGCGACCTGCCTTCGCTCGCTACGATTTCGAGGCAGGTTCGCACCGCAGGAGTTGGCGCGGCTAAACCACTATTTTGCCACAAGAAACCGTTAAGAGTTCTTAAAAACCCTAGACAAGACACGGCCTTGCGAAGTCGTTCACAATTCTTTACGGCAGGAAAACCAGGGCCACACCGAGTGCGATCATGCCGGTGCCGAGCCAGCGCCGCAGCGATACTTTCTCGTGCAGCACATAGCGGCTCGCGAGCACCACGCCGACGTAAGCCAGCGCATTGAACGGAAACGCCTCGCTCAGCGGCGCGCGCGTCAGCGCAGCGAACCAGACGATGAATTCGCCTACGTAGACGATGACGCCCGCGACGATCCACGGCGAAACGAGGTCGCGCAAAAATCCGCCAACGCCGCCGGTGTGTCCTTCATCGTGGCCCACGCCGATCTTGAAAAAAACCTGTCCGATGATGTCGAGCACCACAGTCGCGGCAAGCAGGGCGAAGGTGACGATCATGCTGTTCCCTCCGCGCCGGCGAGCGCGCGCAGCAGGGCGATATTGACGCGCTCGTTCTGCGCAAGCTCGGCCTCGGTCACGGCACGCTGCGGCTGATCCATGCGCGCTTCGATGCGCTTGAACCAATTGCGGTGTTGCGCCGGCGCGTATTCGCCGCAGATGTCGGCGCCGAGAATTTTCTTGCGCGCGCGAATCGCGGCGAGTGCCTCGAGCACGCGCGCGAGCGGCATTTCGCCCTGGTCCCAGTTGCTCGTCACTTCATGCTCCGGCAAGACGTCCTTGTCGATCGTGATCCAGACCGCATCGGTCTGGATCGCATCGATGATGGTGGTGAGGTGTGCGGCGAAATCGCCGTCGGCGAGATTTTCCCAGACGATATGGCCATCGGCATAGCGATGGCCGATGCCATCAGCAATGCGTTTACCTACACGCGAGGGCGCATGCCGCCATGGAAGCAATGCGAGCTTGCCGGAATCGAGTGCGGCGAGATTGCCGCCTTTCCAGTCCGGCCGCACCAGATCGTCGCTGCACACGCCGAAAGTGATTACGCGGGCGACCAGCGGAGTTTTCAGCGCGCGATTCACCCATGAGCCGCAATGCCAGCGCGGCGCGAGGCGCACCCAATCGGGATGATTGTCGATGTGCAACAGCGTGAACGGCGCGGCGTACGCGCGCGCGGCGCGTTCGACGATTGTGACCGCGACATGGTGAAAGTCGCCCGAGCCGATGAGCGTGATCGCACCGAGCGATTTTGCCTGCGCCGCGTCCAGTCGCGCGCGCAACACGTCGAAGCTGCGCTGCCTGCTCCACAGCCGCAGGCGTGGGCCGAGATCGCGCAGCGCGACGGTCGACACCGAGTCCCACGGCAGCGCGTCGCGCAGCTGCTGCTGCGCGGCGAGCGAGCCGTCGAGATCGAGCAATTGCAGATGCATGTGGTGTCGCAGCGCTGTGGAAAAAGCGTAGTCTAACGGTTGGGGATCGCGAACCGTCCGCCGCAGGACAGGAAGTGATGGGCAAGGATGCAGCGGTAATCACCGGCGCTGGCTTGTGAACCTGTAACTGGTTAGGGCCTGGCTTTGTGAACAGACCCAAGGAGCGCAACGGATGGCCGCGACATCCAGTTGTTCCAGCGGGCCGGCAGGCGCATCGCGCTTGGGCGCCATGCTGCGCTTGCGCTTTGCATCGCGCGCATATGCGCTCGCACGCGCTGGAGTGGCGCGATGAATGCACTCGCCGACGCGCAAACGCGCCCGCCGCCCGAGCAACAGCTGGCCGGAATGGCTGCTCTCGCTTTCGGCGGGCAATCGTGCGGATTCTGCAGTTCCGGCGATCTCGCCGCGCCGTCGACGGAGCAGCTCGAACTGGATCTTGCCGATGCGCTGCAGAACCGCATCGGCGACTATGAATTGCTCGAACTGATCGGCAAGGGCGGCATGGGCGTGGTCTATCGCGCGCACCAGACCAGCCTGGATCGCGAAGTCGCGGTGAAGTTGCTCGCCGCGGGACCATGGGCCGCCCCCGAGTTCGTCGAGCGCTTCCGTCACGAGGCGCAGAACGCGGCGCGCATGCAGCATCCGAATATCGTGGCGATCTACGAAGTCGGCTGCGCCGAGGCGCTGCATTTCTTCAGCATGCGGCTGGTGCGTGGCGAGAGTCTCGCCGCGCGTCTCAAGCAGGTCGGCAAGGTGGCGCCGCTGCGCGCGGCGCAATGGATGCTGCCGGTCACGCGCGCAGTCGAATACGCGCATCGCATCGGCGTGCTGCATCTCGACATGAAGCCGGCCAATGTGCTGCTCGACGAGAACGACGAGCCGCATATCGCCGACTTCGGACTGGCCCGTCGCCTGGGCCAGCCCGTCGTCGCGGACGATGTCGTCGCGGGCACTCCGAGTTATATGTCCCCGGAGCAGACCATCGCCGGCGCTCCCGCGGTTTCCGCCGCGACCGACGTATGGGGAATCGGTGCGGTGCTGTACGAACTGATCACCGGCCTGCCGCCGTTCTATGCGCCGTCTGCGCACGAGACGATCAAGCTCGTCGGCGAGGGCACCTTGCGGCGCCCGCGGCGCTATGCGCCGAACGTGCCGGCCGATCTCGAAGCGATCATCGAGAAGTGCCTCGCGCGCGACTCCGCGCGGCGTTATGCGAGCGCGGGCGAAGTGGCGGATGATCTCGAGGCGTTCATCGAGGGCCGCGCGGTCAGCGCGCGGCCTCTGAATGCCGCGCAGCGCGTCGGACACTGGTTCGCGCGCGAGCCGAAATTCGCCATCGCGGCCCTGCTCGCGGTGCTCGGCTTGCTCCTCGGCACGGGGATGTATTTGAAGCAGTGGCAGCGCGCGGCGATTCCGCCCAAATCGATTGCGGTATTGCCGCTGGTCAACGAAGGCGCGGATACGGACCGCTATTTCGCCGAAGGCCTGTCCGCCGAGCTGATCGCGAGCTTGGCGCAGTTGCGCGACCTCAAGGTGATCGCGCGCAATTCCGCGTTCGGCGTAACGCGTACCGAGTTTTCGCTCAAGACCATCGGTGAGAAGCTCGGCGTCGCGACCCTGCTCGAAGGATCTGTGCGCCGCAACGGCGACGATGTGGACGTCATGGTCGAATTGGTGGATGCCGCCGACGGAAGGTTGCGCTGGTCGCAGATGTACCACCACAAATTGCGCGACATCTTCGCGGTCCAGGCCGAGATCGTGGCGGCGATTGCGCATGAGTTGCATGTCGGCGAGGTCGGGCAAATCGACGCCGCGCGTCGCGACGCGCCGCCGGGCGGCGATGTCGTCGCGTATCAGGCACTGCTGCAGGGCAATTTCTACTACTTGCGTTCGAACGCCGAGGACACGCGCAAGGCGATCGACTACTACGAGCAGGCGGTAGCGATCGATCCGAACTATGCCGTCGCGTTCGCCGCGCTGGCGCAAGCCGGCACCGACTATGCGACGCGTTTTTCGCTGCCTCCGGCCGACACTGCGACGATACGCACGCGCGCGCAGGGCGCGGCGGCGACGGCGCTGCACCTCGCGCCCAATCTGGCGGAAGCGCACGTCGCGTTCGGCTATGTGCTGGCCGGGCTCGATCTCGACATGATCGGTGGCGACGCCGAACTGCGACGCGCAGCCGAGCTCGCGCCGCAAAATCCGGCGATCACGTACTTCTATGCGTTGTCGCAGGGCAACCTCGGGCACTTCGAGGAAGCGGTCGCGCTGTTCCGGCGCACGATTGCGCTCGATCCGTTGTCGAGTCGCGCGCACTACAAGCTCGGCTATTTTCTCCTCGACCTGGCGCGCTACGACGAGGCCGAGGCGGCCATGCACAAGGCGATCGAGCTGCAGCCGCAGGCGAATCATCAGTACGCCTATCTCGCCGTGCTCGAAATCCTGCGCGGGCGCCCGGCGATAGCGCGCGAGTACGCGCAGCAGGAAACCAGTCCGTTCTGGCGCACCTGGGCGCTCGCGCTGACGCAGCATGCGAGTGGCGCGCGCGCGGACGCCGACGCATCGCTGCAGAAACTCATCGCTGAAAACGCCAATGACTCACCGTTCCAGATCGCCGAGGTGTACGCGCTGCGCAAGCAGCCCGACGAGGTGTTCCGCTGGCTCGAGCATGCGCGCGTCGCGAACGATGCGGGATTGCAGGGCATGCTCAGCAGTCCGCTGATCGCCGCATATCGCAACGATCCGCGCTATGCGGTGTTGGCGAAAGAGCTGCGCCTGCTGCCGGCGAACTAGCCGCCGGCGAATTTCTGCAGGGTCAGCGCGTACGGCGGCGCGGTCGGTTCGTGCATGAAGTAGACGTGGATCTCGTGCCAATTGGTCACGGCGAGGCGCTCGGCCCAATGTTTGAGATCGTCGTCGGAATAGACTTCCAGGCGCAGGCGCACATAACCCCACGGCGCGGTCTCGACCAGCGGCGGCGGTGCATCGTCCTCGCGTTCTGACAGGCAGATCGCAGCGCCGTGTTCGCGCAGCAGGGCATAGACCTCGTCGTCGAACCAGCTCGCATTGCGAAACTCGAACGCGGCGCGGTGATCTTCCGGCAGCAGGGCGAGGAATTCAGCGAGCCGCGGCAGATCCTTTTTCAGGAATGGCGGCAACTGGAACAGCACTGGCCCGCGCTTCGCACCGAGTGCGGCGAGGTTGCGATACAGGAACTGCACCGAGTCGGCCGCCGCGTCCGCCTTGAGCCGTGCATCGTGCGTGATGCGCCGAGAGGCCTTGATCGCGAAACGGAAATGTTCGGGCGTCGCCGCGGCCCAGTTTTCGAGCACATTGACCTTCGGCATCTGGTAGAACGTGTTGTTGATCTCCACGGTAGGCAAGCGCGCTGCGTAGAACGCGAGCATACCTTCGGGCTTCATGTCGTCGGGATAAAAGCTGCCCTTCCACTCCTTGTACGAGTAGCCGCTGGCGCCGATCAGGAATCTGCTGAAAGCCATGTGCTTCTTCTTTTGCCGGAATGACGAGCATCGTCGATTGATGGATAGAATCGCCGCATGAGCAAATCCAAGCTCGGCGAATATTCCGCCAAACGCAGCTTCAGCGCCACGCCTGAGCCCAAGGCCGTCGTGGCACACGGCAGCGGGCCGCTGTTGTTCGTCGTGCAGCAGCATTCCGCGCGGCGGCTGCATTACGACTTCCGCCTCGAATGCGATGGCGTGCTGAAATCCTGGGCCGTGCCGAAAGGCCCTTCGCTCGATCGCAACGAAAAGCGCCTCGCGGTGCAGACCGAGGATCACCCCTACGACTACGCTTCGTTCGAGGGCGTGATTCCGCCGAAGCAATACGGCGCGGGCGAGGTGATCGTCTGGGACTGCGGCGTCTATTCGCCCGATGAAGACGAGCGCGGCGTGCGCGGCGAAACATTTTTCCACGATCGCGCCGAGGCGGAAAGGCGCGTGCGAGAAGGCCTCGAAAAAGGCAAGCTCAGCATCCAGCTGCGCGGCGACAAGCTCAAGGGCTCGTTCGCGCTTGTGCGTACGAAGGAGGCGAAACAGTGGCTGCTGATCAAGCATCGCGACCGCTTCGTCAGTACAAGCGATATCACCGCGCGCAATCGCTCGGTGCTGAGCGGTGTCGCTGTCGATGAAATGAAGTTCGCGCCGGTGCGGCGCATGCCTGCGTTGCAGCTCGCGCCGAACGGTCCACTCGTGCGGATGCCGGCCAAGCTCGCACCGATGCTGGCAGAAACCGCCGAGGCGCCGTTCCAGCGCGATGGCTGGATGTGGGAGCCAAAACTCGATGGCTATCGCGTGCTCGCTTTCATCGATCGCGACGGCGTCAAGCTGCGCTCGCGCCGTGGACTCGAACTCGCACCGACATTTCCGCGCATCGCGAGGGAACTCGCCGAGCAGCAAGTCGACGGTATGATCCTCGACGGTGAACTGGTCGCGTTCGACGCCACGGGAAAGCCTTCTTTCAGCGCGATGCAAAATCGCTTCCAGCTCAAGACCGAACGCGATATCGAAGCCGCGGACAAGGCGACGCCGGTCGTGTTCTTCTGCTTCGACCTGTTGTATTTCGCCGGTGTCGATCTGCGCCAGGCGGCGCAGCGCGATCGCCGACGCTATCTCGCGCAATGCCTGCTGCCGTCGCCGCTGCTGCAACTCGTGCATGCCGCGGCGGATGGCGTGGCACTGCAGGAGGCCGCGCTCGCAAGTGGCTTCGAGGGCGTGATCGGCAAGCGCGAAGACGGCAAATACGAAGCGGGCAAGCGTTCGCCGGCCTGGCTCAAGGTGAAGCCGACGCAGACCGCGGACTTCGTCATTGGCGGTTACACGGCGGGCAAGGGTTCGCGCGCGGCGCTGGGTTCGCTGCTGCTCGGCTATTGGCGTGGTACCAAGCTGCATTTTGCCTCGCATGTCGGCTCGGGCTTCGATGATCGCTCGCTCAAGACAGTACTGGCGAAACTTGAAAGACTGAAAATTTCCAAAAATCCCTTTGTGGAAAAACCCGAGCTCAACAGGCCAGTAACCTGGGTCGAGCCCCAGCTCGTCGCCGAAGTGAGTTTTCAGAACTGGACCGAGGACAACTCGCTGCGCGCGCCGATCTTCCTGCGCCTGCGCGACGACATCGAAGCCAAGTCGGTGCGTCGTGTCGAGGCGAATTCCGCACCGGCGCGTGCACCCGCGCCCGTGAGCGCGCGCAGCGACGATCCGATCACGGCAGTGCTCGCCCAACTCGATCAGCCAAAGAACAACTTCACGCTCGCCGTCGGCGCGCATGCGATCAAGCTCACGCACCTCGATCGCATCTACTGGCCGGCCGATCCGGCCGTGCAGCAACCCGCACTGACCAAGCGCGATCTGTTGCGCTACATGGCGCAGGTGTCGCCTTACATGCTGCCGCATCTAACCGCGCGGCCGCTGACGATGATCCGCATGCCCGACGGCATCAAAGGTCAGCGCTTTTTCCAGAAGCATTGGGAACAGGCCAGGCCCGGCTTCGTCGAGACGATCACCGTGTTTTCCGGCAGCAAGGACGAGCGCCACGAATATCTCGTCTGCAATAACCTGCCGACCCTGCTCTGGCTCGCGCAGTCGGGCACGCTCGAATTCCATGTCTGGCATTCGCGCGCGCAGCTCGGCGATGACGCGGTCAGCGACGGTATCGACTACGCAAGTTCGCTCGAATCGCTCGAAGCCTCGGTGCTCAACTATCCCGACTATGTCGTGTTCGACATCGATCCGTACATCTATTCGGGCAAGGAGGCGAAGGGCGCCGAGCCCGAGCTCAATACCGTCGCATTCGAGAAGGGCAAGGAAGTCGCGTTCTGGCTTCGCGACGTGCTCAAGGAAATGGCGCTCGAAGCCGTGGTCAAAACCTCGGGCAAAACCGGCCTGCACGTGTTCGTGCCGATTCGCCGCACGATCGATTTCGACGCCGCGCGCGAGGTGTCCGAACTGGTCGGCCGGCATCTGCTGCGTCAGCACCCCAAGGACATCACGATGGAATGGAGCGTGCCGAAGCGAACTGGCAAGATCTTCATGGATTACAACATGAACGTGCGGGGAAAAACCCTGAACGTCGCGTATTCGCCACGCGGCGAACCGGGCGCGCCCGTGTCGATGCCGCTGAGTTGGGATGAGCTCGCGCGTGCGCATCCGCTCGATTTCCGCATCACGAATGCGCTTGACAAGTTGACCCGAAGTGGAGATCGTTGGCGTAACGTGTTAAATTCCAAGCAGAATTTGCACGTCGCGTTCGACGGAAAAGCGCCCGAACGCGAGACGGAAACTTCGGGCCGAAAACCTCGACGGAAGAAAAGCCGCTGAGGCAGGGCCCGTCTCTCAATTTCTGGGGCCTGAGCCATGGCTGCGCGCTCGATTGGAAGTTTGACGATTTCGTTTGGATTGGTAGCGATCCCGGTCAAGCTGTATTCGGCGACCGAGCCGAGCCGCCAGATCTCGTTCAACCTGTTGCACAAGGATTGCGGCTCGCGCCTCAAGCAGCAGTACTTCTGCGCGCGCGAAGACGTGCCACTGGCGCGCGACGAAATGGTCAAGGGCTAACAGTTCGCCAAGGACCCGTACCTGTTGTTCACGCCGGCGGAACTGAAGGCGCTGGAGGAAGCCGGAACGCATGCAGCCGACATCGCCGAGTTCGTGCCGATTGCCGCAGTCGATCCGGTCTATTACGACAAGGCCTATTACCTCGCGCCCGACAAGGGCGGCGCGAAACCGTATGCACTGTTCGCCAAGGCGCTGCGCGAATCCAAGCGCTGCGCGCTCGGGCGCTGGGCCGCGCGCGGCAAGCAGTACATCGTGATGATTCGTCCGCTCGACGACGGCCTCGTGATGCAGCAGCTGATGTACGCCGGCGAAGTGCGTTCGATCGGCGATCTCGACATTCCGAAAATGGACGTGCGCGAAGGCGAGCTCAAACTCGCGAAGCAATTGATCGAGCAACAATCGGTCGATCGCTTCGATCCGAGCGAATACACCGACGATGTGACCAAGCGCATCGAAGCGGCGATCCAGAAGAAGGTCGAAGGCCAGGAAATCACCATGGCCGAGGAACCCGAAGGCGGCGCACAGATCATCGACCTGATGGAAGCGCTGCGCGCGAGTCTCGAGCGCAAGGGGGGCGTGGTGCCGGGCAAGGTCGCGGCGGCGAAAACCGAACCGGAAGTCGAGACGCGCAAGCCCGCGAAGCGCGCGCCCGTGCGTGCGAAATCCGCTGAGTCCGCGCCGGCGCGCAAGAAAGCGAAGTGAGTGATCGCTTCGTCGGATAGAATCCGCGCATGACGCACGACTACGGCGTCCGCGACGTCGAGAAATTGCTTGGCCTGCCGCGCAGCACGATCCGTGCATTGATCGATGCGGGCTTCGTCACGCCCGCGCGCGGCGCGCGCAACGCCTGGCGCTTTTCGTTTCAGGACCTGATCGTGTTGCGCACCGCGCAGGCGCTCGCGCACGCGCGCGTGCCGCATCGGCGCATCACGCGCTCGCTCAAGGAACTGCGGCGAAATTTGCCCGACAGCATGCCGTTGTCTGGCCTGCGCATCGGCGCTGTTGCCGATCGCGTCGTCGTGAGCGAAGGCGGCAAGCATTGGCAGGCGGAGTCGGGGCAATACCTGCTCGCATTCGACGGTGATGCGAATGCGGGCGAACTGAAGGTCATCGAGCGCGCACCAGCTGTTCAATCCGCGGCGATGGAGAATTGGTTCGATCAGGCCGTCGCGCTCGAAGGCAAGGACAACGTTGCAGCCGTGCGTGCCTACGAGCGCGCAATCGCGGACGATCCGACGCATCTGGAGGCGTACATCAATCTGGGTTTGTTGCTGCAACAGAATGGCGAACTCGCGCGCGCTGCGCGGGTGTACCGCGACGCGCTCGACGCCTGCGGTGCCGACGCGATCCTGCTGTTCAACTTCGGCGTGCTGTTCGACGACATGCGGCGCAAGCCCGATGCGGTCAAAGCCTACCTCGGAGCGCTACGCGTCGATCCGACACTCGCCGATGCGCACTACAATCTCGCGCTGCTGTACAAACAACTCGGCAAGCCGAAGGATGCGATCCGGCATATGTCGCAGTATCGGCGGCTGGTGGCGAAGTAGCGCTGCGCCAATCGATCCCTGGTGCTCACCGCGCCACATCGAAGGTTTCTCTTGACTCCCGGCCGTCAAATCGTTGTAATACGCGCCCTTCCGCGACCACGCCTTCTGCGTGACGCAGCATGTCTCGCTTCATCCTTGGCCGGGTAGCTCAGTTGGTAGAGCAGGGGATTGAAAATCCCCGTGTCGGCGGTTCGATTCCGTCCCCGGCCACCATTCGATCAAAGACTTGGAGAGTTTTTTCCGAGGGCGCCGCTATAAAAACTGTGGCCCTTGCTAAAAATTCCAGCGCGCCGGCTTCACCGTGCGTGCCTTGCGATCGTACACACGCGAGAACGTCTTTTGATCCAAGTGGCCGAGCAGGCCAATCCTCGCTGTCCATGACTTCCTCATCGGTCACGTAGCGGTCGCGCGGCTTGGTTTTCATCTTGCCGAGCATGGCGACCGGGTTTGCGTCGACCATGCCGTGCTCAATAGCGACGCGAAAAACTGTGCGCTCGTGATTGAACTGTGTGGGTGACTTGCCGCGTACGTCGCGCCACCGCACGAGCATCGGTACGTCGATGTCGGCGACGCGTGCAACACCGAACACCTGCTTGAGCTTGGCCGCGTGCTTTCGGTAGTCACGCTCCGTCGCGTCCGCAATCTCGCCGCGGTGCCGGCGCTGGGCCAAATCACTCAGATAGATTTCAAGTGCTGCGCCAATTGTATCGCCCTGCTTGACCGTCGCACCTGTGTACGCGCCCAGTCGTCCAGGATGCGATGCAGATCGTTGCCATAGGTGCGACGGGATTACCGTCCCGCTTCTGCCGGGATGAGCATGTAGTACGCACCGTTACGCTGGTCGCGATAACGACGGGAGTCCGCTATGTCGCTGTCTGGGGCGGGCCA
>CAZDWH010000027.1:0-21197 GCA_964509025.1 uncultured Rhodanobacteraceae bacterium | reverse complement strand
CCGAGCAATGTGATCGACAAGATCCAGCCGCTCGGCGTCAAGCTGCAGCGCGTGTCCGGACTCAATCTGCCGATGCTGCTGCGCGTGCTGAACTATCCGGAACAGTCGTTGGCGGAACTGGCGCAGACAGCGGAACACGGTGGGCGAGCCGGGATAAGAATCGACTGATGAATACAGTTTGTAGTTTGAACGGGCATTGAGACGATGCGACGTCGCACGCGAGATGCGTTAACGCGCATCTCGCGCCGGCGAGCGACCGCACAGGGAAGTGCGGGCCGGTTGCCGCACCAGGGATGGTTACTTGGTGCGAACTTATCTTTTGCTGAACTTGAAACAACAATGCTCGAAAAAGAAATCACCATCACCAACAAACTCGGCCTGCACGCGCGCGCCTCGGCCAAGCTCGTGCAGCTGCTGCAGGGATTCAAGTCGAATGCGTTCCTGATCTATCGCGGGCGCGAGGTGAACGCCAAAAGCATCATGGGCGTGATGATGCTCGCCGCCGGCGTCGGCAATACGATCATGTTGCGTGCGGACGGCGCCGATGAAGCGGCGACGCTCGACGCGATGATCGACCTGTTTGCACGCAAATTCGACGAGGGTATGTGAGCACACGCCTCGTCCTCACCGGCAGCACGGCCGCGCGCGGGATGGCGCTCGGACGCGCACGCCTGGTGCAGCCGAGCCAGATCAGCGTCGATACGCGGCCGCTGCCTGCGGATGAGGTCGAAGCGGAGGTCGCGCGCCTCGCCAGTGCGCTCGCCGCCGCGCGCGAAGATCTCAATGCGCTACGCAACAAATTGCACGGCGCATTGGCGCGCGAGGTGAGCGAGTTCATCGACGCGCACAGCATGATCCTCAACGATCCCGAGCTCGTCGATGGTCTCTACGATCTGATCCGCACCGCGCGTCTGCGTGCGAGCGCCGCGTTGAAGATGCAGCGCGATCGCCTCGTCGCGGCGTTCGATGCGCTCGACGATCCCTATTTGCGCAGCCGGCGCGAGGACATCGACCACGTGATCGGGCGCGTCATGGGCGCACTGTCGCGCGATACCACGCCAGCCGAGCGCCAGATCGCCGCGCGCGTCGGCAGCATCCTGATTTCCGACCTGGTCGCGCCGGCGGAACTCGCGCATTTCGGCGAGGCAGGCGTGCTCGGTATCGTCACCACGGGCGGCAGCCCGCTCTCGCACAGCGCGATTCTCGCGCGCTCGATGCGCCTGCCGATGCTGGTCGGCGTGCACGACGCGTTGAAGGAAATTTCCGATGACGATCTGATCCTGATCGACGCCAAGCGCGGCGAAGTGATCGTGCATCCGACCGCACAAGATCTCGCAGCCTATCGCACCTGGCAGCGCGATCTGGTGCGCAGCGAGGGTGAACTGCAGCGCTTCCGCGGCGCGCGCACCGCGACGCGCGACGACGTAACGATCGACCTGTATGCGAACGCGGAACTGCCCGCGGACATCGCCCAAGCACGCGCGCTCGGTGTCAGTGGCGTCGGCCTGTATCGCACCGAGTTCCTGTTCCTGCAGCGCCGCGACGCGCCGGACGAGGAAGAACAATTCGCCGCCTATCGCGACCTTGTGCTCGGAATGGGCGGCCTGCCGGTGACGATCCGCACGCTCGATCTCGGCGCGGACAAGGCCGACAGCGCCGGCATCGCGATGGTCGACGAGGACAATCCCGCACTCGGCGTGCGCGGCGTGCGCCTGTCGATGCGCAAACCGGCGCTGTTCGCCACGCAATTGCGTGCGATCCTGCGTGCCGGCCACTACGGACCGGTGCGCATCCTCGTGCCGATGGTGACCTCAGGCGAGGAAATCGCTGCGGCGCGCGCGATGACCGAGGCCTGCGCGCGCGATTTGCGCACGCAGGGTTACGAGATCGCTGACCATTACGATTTCGGTGCGATGATCGAAGTGCCCGCCGCGGCGATCGCCTTGCCCGCGCTGATCCGTCAGCTCGATTTCATCTCGATCGGCACCAACGACCTGACCCAATACACACTCGCGGCAGATCGCGGCAACGACGCGCTCGGCACCCTGCACGACCCGCTGCATCCAGCCGTGCTCAAGCTGCTCGCGCACAGCATCGGCACCGCGCGGCGCGCGAAGAAGCCGGTCGCTCTGTGCGGCGAAATGGCCGGCGACGTGCGCTACACCGCGCTGCTGCTGACGCTCGGCCTGAGCGAATTCAGCATGCACCCCTCGTCGCTGCTCGAAGTGCGCCAGGAAATCGCGCGGCACGACCTCAAGGCGCTGCGCGCGCAGAATCTCGCGCTGCTGCGTGCGACCACGCGCGCCGGCATCGAACGCGTGCTCGAGCGCATGCGCACGGCAGGCCTGAAGGCCGAGAACTGAAGACTCAAGCGCAAGACGCAGCGCGGGCCAGCGCCCCCAGCCCTCTGCCCTTTTCGGCTGTGGCATCATTGCAGCCTTTGCCGAAGTCCGTCCGCTGATGTCCGAATCGCCGGTTCACCCGAACGTCTACGCGCAACGCAACGCGCTCGCCGCGCGTTTCGCCGCCGGCGACCCGTTCCGGCACATCGTGATCGACGGCTTCCTCAGCGACGCCTATTGCGCGCAGCTGCTCGCGCAATTCCCGCCGTTCGAACGCGGCAACGCGCGCAACGAAGCCGGCGAGATCGGCAACAAGTCGACCATCGAAACAATCCGCAGCCTTGGGCCCGCCTTTGCCGAACTCGACGACCTGGTGCAGTCGCGCGAATTCCTCGATCTGATCGGGCACATCACCGGCATCGACGATCTGCTCTACGACCCCTGGTATTTTGGCGGCGGCACGCACGAAAACCGCGGCGGACAGGATCTCGACGCGCACGTGGATTTCAACCGCCACCCGGTCGAACGCTGGCATCGCCGCCTCAACCTGATCGTCTATCTCAACCGAGAATGGCAAGCTGACTGGGGCGGCGCGCTCGAACTGCACTCGGATCCGCAAGCGGACGACGACCGCGTGGTTTCGATCACGCCGCTGTTCAATCGCGCGGTGATTTTCGAAACCACCGAATCGAGCTGGCACGGTTTTCCACGCATCGCACTGCCCGCGGACAAGGGCTCACTTACGCGCAAATCGGTCGCACTGTACTTTTACACCAAGGACCGCCCGGCGCAGGAAACCGCGCAGACGCATTCGACCATCTACGTCGACCGTCCGCTGCCGGAGCGCTTCGCGCCGGGACGCACGCTCGACGCACGCGACGTCGACGAACTGCGCGAACTGATTCTGCGCCGCGACCAACACAACCAGCGTCTGTATCGCGACATCACCGCGCTGACCACGCAACTCGAAGAGGCCAAGGCCGCGCTGTTCGCCGGCAAGCTCGGCCGTCTGCGCTATTTCATCAGCCGCATCATGCTCAAGGCGCGGCAATGAAACGGTCGAACACAACGCCGCCGACACGGCCATGGCATCTGCTGTTGCTGGCCTGGTTCATCCTGACCACGCTGTTCTATATCGCCTACGGCATCTCCGCCATTCTGCACCATGCGCCACACGCGCTGTACGCCGATCAATGGCGCCAGTACGTCGACTACGTCAGCCTGCCGTTTCCGTGGAATGTTTTTCATCCGGACAACGGCCACCGCCTGCTGCTGCCGAATCTGATCGCTTGGGCGGAATTGCGTTGGTTCGACGGCAATCAGTGGCTGCAGATCAGCTGTGGCATCGCCAGCGCCTTGATCGCCGCGTGTGTAGCAAGCCTGGTCTGCCTGCGCGACGACGGCGTCATAGTGGCGCGCCGTGCGGCAGCAATGTTTCTGTGCTTCTTCGCCATCCTCTGGCTCGGCAACGCGCGCACGCTGTTCCATTCGACCGAGCTGCTGCACACCACGCTGCCGATGCTGTGCCTGATGCTCGCGCTCGCCGCATGCATCGCCGCCACGCGCGCTGCGCCGCGCCTGCGTCCGGTCGCGATCGCGCTCGTGTTGGCGCTCGCGGCGAGCTTCAGTTTCGGCTATGGCATGGCGGTGTTCGTGGGTATCTTCGGCGCGCTGCTCGCGCGCAAGGCGACGCTGGTGCAATTTGCGCTGTGGCTCGGCGGCCTCGTCGCCACGGCCGCGCTGTACCTGCTGCTGCCCGGCACTGCGGGAGTCACCGCGTCGATGGGCTTTGCGCCGCTGCAGAATCTCATCGCGGCGGCGCGCTGGCTCGGCGCGCCCTTCGTCACGCTGTTCAAGTATCTGTGGGACCCGGATGCGAGCGGTCTGGTGCCGACGCAGGCGTTGAGTCATGCCACACACGCCATCGCGACCACGGCCGCGGCGCACCTGCCCGATCTGCACACGAGCGTGATGCCGTATGCGCTGTTCGGCGCGCTCGGCATGCTGGCGCTTGCCGTCGCCTCGCTGCACCGCCTGCTCGCACGCGAGCGCGCGGGCGTGATCGAGGCGCTCGGATTCGGCATCGCCTGGTTCGGTTTCGCCGCAGCCGGCATCGTGTCGCTGTCGCGCCTCGCCTATTTTCAACAGTATCCGGACCAGATCTATGCCGATCGCTATCTGCCATGGCCGTGCTTGTTCTGGCTCGGACTGGCGCTGATCGCGCTCGGCAAACCGGTGCACGGCCGCAACGCCATCGCGCGCGGCACATTCGCCTTTGCGCTGTTGCTGCCCCTGCTCGGGTGGCCGCTCGAATACGGTGGCAGCGTCTATGCCGGCCTCGTGCGCGGACAGATCGACAACACCGCGGCAGGCAGCCTCGTCGGTGTGATCGATCGCAATCAATCGCAGGGCGAAACCGACAGCGGCGAATTCGCGCGCGGCTATCCGGTGCTGCAGCCGCGGCATATCGCGCAGTTCGCCGACGCGGCGGCGGAACTGATCGGCAAGCCGCAACCCGCAGGCTCTGCCGCCCTGTCCGATGCGACGATCGAAACGCGCCGCATCGACGAAAATCTCATCGGCGAGCCCGGCACCGCGGTAGTGCTGCACCTGCCCGCCGCGGCCTCGATGCCCGAGCGCCTGCTGCTGGTCGACGCCGATCATCTCGTCGTCGGGCTGGTGGTACGCGACGCACGCGTGCAGCCGCCCGGTTACTCGGGCTACGCGCGCGGCGTGCGGGCGGCGACGGATCTGCGCGCGGCAACGCTGCCGTGAGCGCGACGCAACCGGCCCCTGACATCGACGTCTATGCGGCCCTGTTCGCGGCCTGCGGCGGCACCGACGAGCCGTATCTGCGGCTGCACTACCCGCGCTTCGTCGCGACGCGCGCGCGCTTTCTCGCCAACTGGAATCGAAGCGAGCGCGGTGCCCTGCTCGATGTCGGCGCGCACTGGCTGCATCAATCGCTGCTGTATGCGCTCGATGGATTTGCGGTGACCGCGCTCGACGTGCCGGCGACGTTCGACGACATGCACGTGCGTGCGCTGGCCGAACGCCACGACATCCGCCTGCTGACCGACGCGCATCCCGAGCAGGCACAAGCGTTGCGTGCGCTGCCGAACGACAGCTTCGATGTCGTGCTGTTTACCGAAATCATCGAGCATCTCACTTTCAATCCCGTCGCGATGTGGCGGGAGATCTATCGCGTGATGAAGCCCGGTGCGCGCATCGTGGTGACGACGCCGAACTACTACGGCCTGCGCCGCCTGCTGCGCGCGCTGTGGCGCTTCGCGCGTGCGGACGGCGGCAGCGTTGCGGTCGACAACCTGCTGCGACAGCCAAGTTTCGCACATCACTGGAAGGAATATTCCCTGCGCGAATTGCGGCGCTACTTCCAGCTGCTGTCGCCGGACTTCGCCGTGAGCCAACGGGCATATGTCGCGAAATACGAATCCGCAGAAGCGCATCGCTTGATCGATGGCGCTGCACGCGGCGTCGAATGGATGCTGCCTGCGCTGCGGCCGAATCTGTATCTGGAAGTCACGCTCATGCACAAGCGTCAGGGGATCGTGGTCGAACCGCGCTGGTAAACAAAAATCGCGATGAACTTTTTTCCCGCACGGCAATCCGATAACCGGGGCAACGTGCATGGATCGGTTCATGACGATGGATGTTCGACCCCGAGAGATTCTGTGCGGCGATCTGGACCGCGTCGATGCTGCACTCAGACAGCATGCGTTATTGCGGCGCGCGATGGCGCTCGGTGCAGCAGGCTGCATCGGCATCGTGGCATGGCAGCTGCTCGCGCACGGCCCATTCCTGTGGCACGTCAGGCAAGCTTCGTACTGGCAGGGTGGCGTCGAGGCATTGCTGTTGGCCACAGCGCTCGCCGCGTTGCAAGCCTGGCCTCGCCGCAGCGGGCGCAGCGTAGCGAGCCTGCTGCTGGTGGAACTGTATCTGCGCCGCCACGCGGTCGACGCCGCACTGCTGATCGACCTCGTCTATCTTGAGCTGCTCATCGCGCTCGGCGCGCTGATCACACGCCGCTGCGGCGGCATGCGCGCAGACGACATCGTGGGCTATCTGCGCTGCTTCGTGCTCGGTTTCGCGGCGTGGAGCGCGGGCGCATGGGGACTGTCCGCGCTGGGCTATGGCAGCGTGGCGGACTTGCGCGTATTCACGGCATTGCTGCTGATACCGGCGTCGCATGCCCGCGCGCGCCCCTGGACCGTGTTTGTCGTGCAGCGTGTCGAAGCGCTGCCACTCGCCGTGCGCGTCGCCGCCGCCGCGCTTGCGGCGTGGTTCCTGATCCTGTTCGCGCACAGCGCAACCGCGCTCGGCTACGACAGCCAATGGTACGGACTGCGCGGCGATCGCGTACTGGTCGGCGCAGGCTCGGTGTTCGTGTCGCAGGGCCTGATTTCGCCGGTGAACTATTTTCCAAAAGTATACGAATTACTGCTGGTGCCGTTATCCGGGCTCGGCAGCAGCAGCGTGATCGCCGGCATGAGCATCCTGATGCTCGGCTTGATCGCGGCGGTGGCGTACCGTTTGCTCGGACGGCTCGGCCTGGATGCGCCACTGCCGCGCATCGCCGGCGCAGCGCTCGCGGTGACCTTGCCTGCGGCAGCGAATATCGCGCTCGAAGCCAAGCCCGACGTGCTCGCGGCATTCCTGCTGCTGCTTGCCTGGATCCACGCGATGGAATTCGCGTCGACGCGTAGCCGTGACGCGCTGCTGTGGCTGGCAGCGTTGCTGTTACTGGCAACGCAGGCGAAACTGACGGCAATTCCCTACGCGGCAAGTCTTGCATTGGCAACCGCGATGACCGCGCTGCGCACACCAAGCGCACCGCACAAAACTTCCGCCGCAGACCTGCGCGCGGCCATGCTCGCCTGCGCCCTGATTTGCTTCGTTGCTTGCTGCGCTACCGCACGCACGCTGCTGCTCGCCGGCATGCCGACGATCGGGCCGGACCCGCTGGTACGGCTCTGGCATGGCGCGGGTTTCGCGCTCAGCTTCCCGGTCGGCACGCTGCGCTGGGCGTATCCCGCAGTGTGGAACGATATTCCGTCGCTGCTCGCCGATTTGCTGTTCGCCCCGCAGCGCCTGAGCATCATTGCGATCACCTGGACCGGCAACGTCTGGCTCTGGCTCGCGTCGATCGCGCTTTGCGCACGCATCGCGCGTGCGCAAGCGTTGCGGTATGCGCCATGAATGGCGCGAAGAAGGATGCTATCTGGTGGCCAGGTATCGCTTTGACGCTGATCGCCTTGGCATTGATGTTGTGCTGGGGTTACGACCATCGCGGCGGCGACGGCAACTATTTCATTGCCGGATTGCTACCCGCGATCCTGCTCGGGCTCGCCGCGGCATGGCGCCAACTGCCCGCCGCGCTGCATGGACGCCTGTTGATCTGGATCACGGCCTTTTGCCTGTTCCAGGCCGCCTACAGTTTCGCGAGCGCGTGCTGGACCACGGGAACGCGCGCCTTCGACCTCGATTTTTCGCACAGTCCGCGCAATCTGCGGCGCGTATCGCAACGCTGGTTCGAGCAAGCCGGCATCGCGCGCGTTGCCGCACATCTGCGCCACCTGCATCGCAACGCGCGCGTGATCGGCTGCACCGAAGCGGGCGACGCGCTCGGCATGCGCCTGCCGGCGAGCTACGAAAATATTTCGCAGATCAAATATGCGCGGCCGGAATTCACTGACAGCGCGGCGCATCTGCAAGACTTCATCCGCGCCGATCGCATCGAATATCTGGTCGTGCCGCGCCCGCCGCGCAACGACACGGACTGCGAAGGCGCGCAGGCCTTGCGCGCCGTCGTCGCCACGCTGCGCGATCGAGGCGTCGCGCCCACGGTCGAAGACGAGCGCTATCTGCTCTACGACACCACGCAACTGTAAGCGTGGCGGATGCCTTAATGCGTCAGCACAATTTGCAGGCGAAACGCCCGCGCGCGATTGTCTGGCCTTGCTAGCGCGCGCGCTGCTCCTCCAGCGTCAGCGCCACCTTGTCGCGCAGGTACACCGGCAGCGCGGCTTCGGGCGCTACGCCGCCACCATGAGTGAACTGCGGCAAGGCGAGCCGCAGCACCGCGCTCGCCTGCGGATAACGCGCGGCGTCGGCGAACGCGGGCGGCGCGGACAGGTGCGATGCCAGCGCTGCGTGATACGCGCCCCAGCCGCTGCCGACGATATTCCAATGCGACTGTCTCGGCAGAACCAGTTTTTCGACTGGACCAACGCTTTCGTCGCACAGTGCTTCGACCAGGCTATCGTCGCGGCGGCGGAATGCGCCGGCATAGACTTCGCCCATGCGCGCGTCGATCACCGCGAGGATCGCGGCATCGCGATGCGCGAGATCGCCGGGCGCATCGAGCGCGAGCGCTGCGAGCGAGGATACCGGCACGACCGGCAGCTCGAGTCCGAGCGCAAGACCCTGCGCGACCGAGATCGCCAGACGCACGCCGGTGAAAGCGCCCGGTCCGCGCCCGACCGCAATGCCGCGCAGATCGCGACGCGCGATGCGCGCTTCGAGCAGCAGAGACTCGATCATCGGCAGGATCAGCTCGGCGTGACGGCGCGGCGCGAGTTCGCTGCGCGCAAGAATCGCACCGTCGACGCTGAGCGCGGCCGAACAGGCTTCGGTGGAGGTGTCGATGGCGAGGATGTGGGTCATGGGTTTCATGGTATCGGTTCCGGTGTGAGCAAGAAACCTTCCGTGATGTGCAGCCGTCGGCTTCCTGCCTCACCCTCGCACTGCGGAGATGCGCGTTAACGCATCTCCGCAGTGCTCGACCAGTCAACCTTGCGCGTCAGATACATCAGCACCGCGACGACGCAGAGCAAGGCGATCGCACCCATCAACAGCGAGTACTGCTCGCTCACGACGAGGCCGTTGAGCAAGGCGTAGACGAGCGACAGGGTCAATCCGAGCATGACACCCGCACGACGCGCGCGCAGTACGGCCGATGCATAGCCACCGACCATCAGCACGACGGCGACCGCGGCGGCGAGATAGGCCCGGGCAAATCCGATCTGCTCCGACAGCGCGAGCAGCACGACATAGAACGTGGTCAGCGCGAGTCCGACGAGCAGGTATTGCACCGGATGCACGCGCAGCTTCTTCAACACTTCGAACAGGAAGAACGCGACGAAGGTCAGCGCGATGAACAGCACGCCATACTTTCCCGCGCGTTCGTTGCGCTGATACAGATCGGCGGGCTGGTACAGATTGACGCCGAACGCGGAAGTCGCCGGATAGACGCGATGCGTCTCGCCTTCCTGCCAATGCTGGCCATAGCTGCGATTGAGATCGAGCACCTGCCAGTGCGCATCGAACCCCTGTGCATCGACCTTGTGTTCCGCGGGCAGGAACGCGCCGACGAAGCTCGGATTCGGCCACGCTGCGCCGAGGCTGGCCTCGGTGTGGCGCGCGAGTGGCAGGAATTGCAGGCTCGCCGTACCGGCCAGCGTGAGCTCCAACTCGAAGGCATGCGCCTCATCCCCGGTCCAATGCGACAGGTCGAGCGGCAGCGCCACGCCCCGCAGCACGCCGTCGGTATGCGTTCCGGGTCCGAACGCCACTTCCTTGCCGTCGATGCGCAGCGCCGAGATGCGCCGGATGCCGCGCACGTCGGCGAGCGGCAGGCGCAGCTCGGCGGCTTCCAGCGCGTAAGTCGTCTCTAACGTTTCGCTGTTGCCCGCGCGCGCGTGCGCGACGAGCGCGCGCACGTCGCCCGCGAGGAAGCGCCCGGCGATCTTCAGTTCCGCCGTATATACCGGCGTCGAATAAATGCCGTAGTGGCGAATCTCCGGCGACAGCAGCTTGCCGGAATAGACGAGCTGATCGGCGAGCAGGATCTCCGTGCACTCGCTCGCTGCGTTCCACTTGCCATCGACCAGTGTGCGCGTGCGTACCGGAATCGCGAGCAGCGGGCCGCCGATCTGCTGTGCCGCGCCCCAGCGCTCCGCGATCGTGCTCAGCGCCTGATCGCGCATACCATTGCGCTCGCGGATCAGCCCTTGCACCTGTGCGAGCGGAATCAGCATCAGCAGCGCGAGGATGCCGATGCCGAAAACCTTGAACGTGATCGATTGCGTGATAGTCGTGAGCATGGCTTGCCTCCCCGAGCAGTTGTAGTGTCGGCCTGTATTGCAAGCGCGCCAGCGGGCAATGCGCGGCGGCGCGCGCGGCCGCACGCGGGCAATCGCTGGCTTTTGTCGGGCGCCAGCGGCACAATTCGCGCCCATGTTTGTCCGTCTTGCGCCGCTGCTGAAGCTGCTGGCAGCGGTTCTCTTGAGCCTGCTGCTGCTCGATCTCGCCCTGTTTCGCAGCGGCGCTTACAACGCGCTGATCAAACCCGACTCCACGGCGGGCTCGGTAGTCGGTGCGGAACTCGTGATTCGCAAGTACCATGAGCCGACGCGCAAGAATGTGCTCGTGCTCGGCAACTCGCAGATTGGCGAGGGCTTCTCCGCCAAGCTCGCCGACATGGCTGCGCAACGCCCGGATCTGCATTTCATCAACGGCTCGGTCGCCGGCACTTCGCCGCGTGTGTGGAACTATCTGCTGCGCGAAGTCGATCCCGATGCGAACCGTTTTGCCGCCATCGCGATGATGGTCGAGTACGACGGCTTGTATAACTGGAATGACTTTGCCAACTATCCACTCGACATCAGCTACTCGACGCCACTGCTGCGTCTAGGCGATCTCGATGATTTCTCCGGCTCGTTCAGTGCCGCCGATTTGCGCGCGCGCGCACGTCGCCTGATCCTGCTGCCTCCACAGGGACTGCATGATGATATGCAGGATTTCCTCGCGCATCCGTTGCGCCGCCTGCACGATCTGCGCAAGGTGCGCCCGGCCTGGCTCTACGCCGTCGGTCAATACGGCGGACGCGAAGGCGCGCTGCCTGATCTCGCGCTCGACCCCGGCAGCTGCATGCCCAAGAGCTGGGACAGCCATACGGAATGGAAACCCAAACTCGAAACCTATCTGCGCGATTTGCGCAAACCGGCGCCCGAGCAGACGCAAATCGCCAACCAGAACTATGAGCGGTTGTGGCTCGGCCGCATCGCGCAGCGCTATCGCGAACGCGGCGTGCCGGTGATCGTGTTCGCGATGGCACGCGGCCCGTGGAAGGCCGATTTCCTGCCCGCGCCGACCCTCAATCCCGCACTGGTCGAACTACGCGACGCCGGCCTGATCACGCCGCTGCCCGGCGATGCTTTTATCGGACTGGAGAAGCCGCAGTTCTTCTACGACACGCTGCATCTCAACGCGACCGGCCGTGAAAAATTCTCGCAGCTGTTTGCGACGCAAGTCGCCCCGCTGGTGCACTGAGCGATGTTGTTCGACACTTTTCAGTACTGGTATTTCTTCGGCGGCGTCTTGCTGCTGCTCGGCTTGTTGCGTCCTGTCGCGGGCAAGTGGTTGCTTGTCGCGGCGAGCTACGTGTTCTACGCGTTCTGGGACGTGCGCTTTCTCGCGCTACTCGGCCTATCGACGCTGGCGAACTGGGCGTTCGGCTTGTGGATCGATCGCGATGAAGGGATCAAGCGCCGACGTGCGCTCACCTGCGCGATCGTATTCAACCTCGGCGTGCTCGCGTTCTTCAAATACTTCAATTTCTTCGTCGACACCTTCGCGAGCCTGCTGCATCTCGATCCGCATTTGCTGACGCTGCGCATCGTGCTGCCGGTCGGCATCAGCTTCTTCACGTTCGAGGGCATCGCCTACGCGGTCGACGTGTACCGGCGCGACTTGCGCGCGCAGCGCAGCCTGCTCGATTTCGCGCTGTTCGTCTCGTTCTTCCCGCATCTGATCGCAGGTCCGATCATCCGCCCGGTGCATTTCTTCCCGCAGGTCGGCAAGCCGCTCGCGTTGAGCGACGAGGATGCGCGCTGGGGTCTGCGCGAAATCCTCAAGGGTCTGTTCAAGAAAATCGCGCTGTCGAATTTCTACGCGCCGATCGCCGATGCGTATTTCCATCACACGCAATGGAGCGGGATGGACGTACCGGCTTGGGTCGGCGTGCTCGCATTCTCGATGCAGATCTATTTCGACTTCTCCGGCTATACCGACATAGCGCGCGGTTGCGCGCGATTGCTCGGCTACCAGTTTCCGTCCAATTTCGAGCGCCCGTATCTGTCGTCCGACATAGCCGAGTTCTGGCGGCGCTGGCATATCTCGCTGTCGTCATGGCTGCGCGATTACCTCTATATCCCGCTCGGCGGCAATCGCCGCGGCGAAGCGCGCACGAATCTCAATTTCCTGATCGTGATGGGACTCGGCGGCCTTTGGCATGGCGCGAGCTGGAACTTCGCCGTATGGGGTTTGTACCACGGCGTACTGCTCGTGTTGCACCGACAATGGCGACGCGCGATCGAGCGCGCGGGGCTCGCGTCGGCGATTGATCACGCAGCGTTGCGACCGTTATGGATCGCGCTGACCTTCGTACTGGTCACACTCGGCTGGATCCCGTTTCGCGCGCCGGATTTTGCATCGACCTGGGCGACGATGCAGGCGATCTTCGCGGTGCCCGATGCGCGACTCGTCGCTGCGCACCCGGCGATCATCGGCGTGCCGATCGCGGGCCTCGCCTTCTGCCTGTTCGATCGCGAGCGGCGCTGGCAGGATTGGCTCGCGCAACGCGCCGGCTTTGCGGCGGCGACCTGCGCGGGCTTGGTCGCGATCCTGGCGCTCGAAATCTTCGGCAATGTCGATGCGCAGATTCCGTTCGTCTACTTCCAGTTCTGAGAACACCGTGTCGTATGGCGCGTCTTTCGCGCGCCTCGCGCAGAGCAAGCAAATCAACTCGCGTCAACGGAATCGCGCCGCTACACCGGCTGGATCGGATTTGACTCGTAGCAGCGACGCAGCGCTGTGAGCCATGCGTCATCTACTTCAAAACGATGCTCGTCAACGCTCGCGATCGGCCGCACCGGCACGCTGGCATTGCTGAAGAACGCCGCGCGATAGCGGCCGAGTTCGTGCAGTTGAATCGGGCGCGTCGCGCTCGCGACGGCCGCGCGCGCGAGGCCGGCCTGCAACAGCTGCATGCTCGATCCGTTCAGTTGTGGCGCCTCGGGCCAAACCACGCCACTGTCGTCGATGAAACCGACATTCCAGATCGAGCCTTCGCTGACGCGGCCGCTCGCATCGGCGAACAGCGCGTCATCGAAGCCCGCTTGCTGTGCCAGGCGGCGGTGATGAAACAGCGGAAAAGTCCCCACGTGCTTTATCGTGGCCGCATCGCGCACATACGCGTACGATTTCAATCGCAGCGGCGCGAGCGACGCCTGACGCGATTCGTTCGCGGTGATCAGCACATCCGGTGCGACCGCACGCGCGAGGTGATCGCGGTCCAGCGCACGCGAAAAAATATTCACGCGCAATGACAGCTCGCCCGCGCCCGCAATCGCATGCCGCAGATAGCTGCGCACAATGTCCCGCTCGAGCGAAGTGCCGAACAGTTCGCGCGTCGCCGCATCGAGTCGGTCGAGGTGCAGATCGAGTCCGCGTACGCCGCCGTCTTCGACGCGCATCGCGGTGAAATGGCCATAGTTGATCTGCACCAGATGGCGCAGATCGTCGGCGCTGGCCGGCGCGCCATTGAGTTCGATGCGTGGCAACGTCATGACGCCTCCGCAACGGGTTCATGCGCGAAGAAGCGCTGCACGTCGGCGAGCTCGCGCGTGATCGGCATCGCCGGCAGGCTTTTCAGAAACAACTTGCCGTAGGCGCGCGAGGTCAGGCGCGGATCGCACAGCATCAGCACGCCACGATCGGCGACGTCGCGGATCAGCCTTCCGGCGCCCTGCTTGAGTGCGATCACCGCCGCCGGCACCTGCCAGTCGAAAAATGGATTACCGCCCGACTCGCGCAGCGCATCGAGGCGCGCAACCAGCACCGGATCGTCCGGCGCGGCGAACGGCAGCTTGTCGATGATCACGCAGCTCAATGCCTCGCCCGCGACATCGACGCCTTCCCAGAAGCTCGCCGCGCCGAGCAGCACGCCATTGCCCGATGCGCGAAACTCGGTGAGCAGCTGATGGCGCGGCGCCGTGCCCTGCACGAACAGCGGAAAAGGCGAATTCTGCAGCAGTTCCGCCGCGCGCCGCAGCGCGCGATGCGAGGTGAACAGCAGGAAGGTGCGCCCGCGCGCGGCGTCGAGCACCGGACGCGCCGCCGCAATCACGCGATCGGTGTAGTCCGATGCATTCGGATCGGGTAGCCCCTTCGGCAAATAGGTCAGCGCCTGACGCTTGTAGTCGAACGGACTCGCAAGGCTCAGGCTGACCGGATCTTCAAGTCCAAGCTGACGCGCGTAATGCGTGAAGTCGCCCGCGACCGAGAGCGTGGCCGAAGTGAATATCCAGCTCGCGTGCGAGGCCTCGCGCAGCTCACGCAGCGGCGGCGCGAGATCGAGCGGCGTGGCGTGAAATGCGAAGCCCTGCGTCGACAGCTCGTACCACTGCACCGTTTCATGCGCGGCGCCATCGAGCACCGTGTGCAGGCGCTGGCACAACGTCTCGGCGCGCTCGTGCGTGCTACCGAGTCCGCGAGAGCGTTCGGACTGCGCTGACAGCGCCTCGGTCAGCTTGCGCAATGCCTCTTCGAGCGCATGCAGTTCCTCGACGATCGCGGTTTCGCGTTCGATCAGCGCGAACGCACCCTTCTGTGGCAACTTGTCGAGCGCGTAGCGCACGCGCTTCAGCAGCGGCGCAATCGCCTCGACCGGTTCGCGCAAACCCGCGAGCGCGCCGGTGACCGAGGCGCATTCCGCCAGCGCATCGTTGGCGAGTTCGCCGATCTGGCGCGAAGTGATGCTGGTGGAGAAGAACACGCCAGCGAGTTCGGGAATCTGATGCGCCTCGTCGAGAATGAACGCGTGCGCGCCCGGCAGTATTTCGCCGAATCCTTCCTGCTTGATCGCGAGATCGGCGAACAGCAAATGATGATTGACGACGACGAGATCCGCTTCCTGCGCCGCGCGCCGCGCCTTCACCACGAAGCAATCATTGAACTGCGGACACTCCGCGCCGAGACAGTTTTCCGCAGTCGAAGTGACGCGCGGCCACAGCGCCGAATCCTCCGGCACCTCGGCAAACTCGCCGCGATCGCCGCTGCCCGTGCGCTCGGCCCAGGCGCGGATTGCCTGCAGATGCGCCACCTGTTCGCGCGAACCAAGACGCCCGTCCTTCGCCGTCTGCTCCATGCGATGCAGGCACAGATAATTCGCACGTCCCTTGAGCAAGCTGGTCTTGAGACGCGCACCGAGCGTCGCGCGCACACGCGGCAGGTCGCGATGGAACAGCTGATCCTGCAGCGTCTTCGTCCCGGTCGACACGATCACGCGCTTGCCCGAGCGCAGCGCCGGCACGAGATACGCAAACGTCTTGCCCGTACCCGTGCCCGCCTCCGCGATCAGCATGCTGCGATCGGCAATCGCTTCCTCGACCGCTTCGGCCATGACCTGTTGGCTTTCGCGCGGGGCGAAGTTTTGGACTTCGACGGCGAAGGGA
The DNA here is from genome assembly GCA_964509025.1 of uncultured Rhodanobacteraceae bacterium. Lineage (GTDB taxonomy): Bacteria > Pseudomonadota > Gammaproteobacteria > Xanthomonadales > Rhodanobacteraceae > Rudaea. The sequence goes on along the minus strand of CAZDWH010000027.1, from coordinate 5,320 downwards.
CCGTCGTTGCCGAGGAGTTCGCGCGCGGATGCGCTGGCGCTTGGGCGGGTCATGCCGGCAGCCCCTCATTTGAGGCGCAGAAAACAACGGTTTCCACTCGCCCTGCGGGCGAGCGTGTGACTTTCAAGCAAGGGCTTCCGCGCCGCTCCGCGGCCCGGGTAACTTTCTTTTGCTCGTGCAAGAGAAAGTCACCAAAGAGAATACGCCCCAGCGCATGGCGCCTTTTGGGCATCCTGCCCAAAAGGAAGCGTCCGCTGCCTGTGTTGCGCGGATTGCACATCCCTGTGCAAGGCCGCGCAATCGGCGCGATCCATCGCGCCGCCCCTGCGGGCATCGCGGCCGCGGCCGCCGCCATGCGAATGGGGACCCCGAGATCAAGAGCAGCGTGCTCCTGCGCGCAGAAGCAGAAAAGCATCCAGCTTTGCTTGGGCGCGCAGGATGCGCGTCGCTCTCGGGCCCCTTCGCATGACGGCGGCAGCGGATAACCAGGCCCATCGGGTCGGCGCGGGACCGCGCCGACTTCGCGGGGTACATGGACGTACCTTCCGCGAAGCCCAGCCGCTGACGCGGACTTTTCGGGCAGGAGGCCCGAAAAGCGCCATGAGAGGGTGTGCTTTCTTTTGCCTACTTTTCTTTGCACAAGCAAAGAAAAGTAGGGCGCTCGGCCGAAGGACGAGCGAAAGCCCTTGCTCCAAAACGGAGAGCAAGAACTGGATTCCTGCCTTTGCAGGAATGACGAGCAAAAAGCGAGAGCCAAGCGCAGCGCCAAGGTTAATAGCGTGCCGGCGCCGGCACGTTACAAGCCACCAGCTGCGTGCGCGCCTGCGTCGCCCCGGCGGCATCACCGAGCATCGCGCGCGTCTCGGCCAGCGTCTGCTGGTTGCGCGCACACAGCGCGCCGACTTTCGGACCGAGCTCCCAGGATTTCTGCGCCGCGGCCGCAGCGGATTTCCAGTCGTGCGTTTCGATCAGCAGTTCGGCTTCGTACTGGATCAAGTCAGGCGCATTCGCTGCGATCTTCTCGGCGCGGCGTACGGGATCGAGAGCCTGTGCGGGCTGGCTCTGCGCTTCGAGATCGCGCGCCTGCTTGAGCAGGCCGTCGACCGCCGGATCGCGCAGCGGCTTTACTTCGACGCTCGATTCAAGCTTGGCGCCGGCGGCGCGGATTGCCGCGACCGCGGCATTCGGGTCGCGGTCCGGTCGTTGCCCGCCCTGCGTCGATGCGGAGGGCTGACAAGCGGCGAGCAGTAGTCCAAGCGATACTGCCGGAATTGCGACAAATTGAGCGTATTTCATTTGTATACCTTGTATTCCACGTGGCCCCTGCGCGGCTTGTCGGCCACGGATGGCGTCATCCGCGCAAGAGGGCATTCTAAGGGTTGCCGCTGAACACCGACTGGATTTCCTGCAGCAGGCAGTGATCGGTATCCTGCGGCGCGAATCCTGCCATAAACGGCAGTTCGCGCGAGCCCGCGCAGTCCGCATCGGTGCGCGCACCGGTCTGCGGATTGACGTGGACGAGGTCGAGACCGTCCAGCGGCAGATTCAACGGCGCGCTCGGCAGCTTCTTGAACAGCGCGATCCACGCCTGCAGGCCGCCGGTGCGGCCCCAGAGGTCGGTCACCTTGTTGTCGTCGCGGCCGATCCAGGCGACCGCAAGATGCGAACCGGTGAAGCCGGCGAACCAGGAATCGCGCTGTGAATCGCTCGTGCCGGTCTTGCCCGCGGCGTGCAACGAAGGGAGTTGCAGTCCGATCTCGCGCGCGGTGCCAGTCTGCGTCACCTGCTGCATCCCGAATGTCGCCAGTCGCGCCGACTGGGTGTAGTTGCCGCTGCCGGATTTGACGCCGTAACGCGCCAGCGCCTGCCCCTTCGCATCGACGACGCCGCGCAATGCGCGCAGTGGCAGAGCGTGGCCGTCGGCGGCGAAGTACTGATACAGCTGCGCGACTTGGTACGGCGACAGATCGACTGCGCCGAGCAGCAGCGAAGGATTCGGATTGATGTCGGCATCGAGCCCGAAGGATTCGAGCAGACCGCGCACCTTGTCGACGCCGAGTTCGAGACCGAGATGCACGGTGGCGAGGTTGTACGACAGCGCCAGCGCGTCGATCAGCGGCACGCGGCCATGCGATTCGTGATCGTCGTTCTGCGGCGTCCAGAGCGAACCGTTCGGCATCTTCATGTCGACGGCGGAATCGTCGAGCAGGGTCGCGAGCGAATACTTCTGCGGCTGGGTCAGCGCGATCAGGTTGACGAAAGGCTTGATCAGCGAGCCGATCGGCCGGCGCGCGTCGAGCGCGCGGTCGAAGCCCGGATCGGCCGGATCGCGCGCACCGATCAGCGCCTGCACTTCGCCGTCGCGCGCGCCGGTCACGATCATCGCGCCCTGCAGTTCGGGCACTTTGCGCCCGACATTGTCGAGCGTCTTCGTCAGCGCCTGCTCCGCGAGCGTCTGCGTCATCGGTGCGAGCGTCGTGTAGATGGCCAGGCCGGCGCGGTGCAGCTGAGCGTCAGGATAATTCTCACGCAGTTGCAGACGCACGAGATCGAGGAATGCGGGATAACGGTTGCGCGGCAGGCCCGGCGTATCGGAAACATTCAACGCAGACCCTCGCGCCGACTTGAGCGTGTCTGCGTCGATGAGGCCCGTTTCATAAAACGCATTGAGCACGATGTTGCGGCGCGTGAGCGCGGCCTCGGCATGGCGGCGCGGATCGTAGATGCTCGGCCCCTGCACCATGCCGACGAGCAGCGCGATTTCCGCCGGCTTCAGGTCCTTCGCGTCGCGCCCGAAATAGAACTCTGCCCCTGCGGCGAAACCGTGCACCGCCTGCCCGCCCTGCTGCCCGAGGAACACCTCGTTCATATAGGTTTCGAGAATGCGATGCTTGTCGTAGCGCGCCTCGATCAAGAGCGCGATCACCGCCTCGTTGAGCTTGCGCGTGATATTGCGCCCATTGTCGAGGAACAGGTTCTTGACCAGCTGCTGCGTCAGCGTGCTGCCGCCCTGCACGAGATGACCGGCGGTGATATTCGTGAGTACGGCGCGCAGGATCGAGGTCGGCGCGATGCCGTGGTGATGCTTGAAATCGCGATCCTCGACCGCCTGCAAGCCGGCGACCAGCAGCGGCGGGAACTGTTCGAGCTGGCGTATCTGCCGCTCCTCCTGCTCGGCGCCGTACAGGGTCGCGATGCGCGCGGGATCTAGGCGCGCGTGATCGAGCGCCGCGCCGGAATCGGCATCGGTCAACGACGCGACCACATTGCTCGCGAGCGTGAGTGCGATGCGGCGCTGTGCCTGACGCCCTTCGGCATCGACGAAGGCGCGCCGATCGATGAGGAAGTGCCCCGGACTAGCCTGCACGAAGGTGCCAGGAACTTTTGCTGCCGCGTCGGCCTCATAACGCGCGGCGTCGAGTTCGAGCAGCAGCGCGTCGGCAGACAGAGGCAGGCCGACGCGCAGTTCGAGCGGCCGCGCGTAGACCCGGCTCGGGATGTCCCACGAGAAATCGTCGAAGCGGCTCGTGAGCTGGCGGTCGAGATTCCAGACATACAACGGCAGGAAACCGACGGCGAAGCCGAGGCCCAGCCAGAACGGAATGCGCACGAGGCGCCAGAGAAACGCGATGACGCTGAGCAAGCCGGACAAGGAAGCACAACCGAATGAAAGCCGCCGCCGAGTCTACCCGATGCGCGCCGGCGCGGACCTGCGCAGTGACACCAACTGGCGCATCGGCGATAATTTCATTGTTTTTGCTCGCCTTTGCCCGCGTTTTTGCATACGGGCGCCGATGATGTGATGCCCATGCACGACGTTTTCTACCGCCACTACCCGACTGCGCCCTCGCGCGGCTGCGTCCTGTGCGCCGGAGCGGACCGGGTAGAAAAGCTTTGACCCAGCGGCAGCCTTCCTCCGCGCGGCTGTGCGTCTTTGGCGCGCGGGCCGCCTCTGCCCAGTGGCTCGCGCAGGCGCTGCACGACGCCGCGGGCGCGTCCCTCGTCGTGGTCGACGGTGCCGTAGCCGATGCAGGCGATCGCCGCTACACGCCGCTCGACGCCCGCGCCGGCGACGACGCCGCGGCGGCGCTGCGCGCGGCGGCGCAGGCGTTTCCAGGCGACGATCTGATCCTGCTGCGTGCCGGCACGGCATTGCCGCCGCACTGGTTCGCGCGCATCACCGCCACGCTCGCGCTCGACGCCGTGCTGGTCGCCTCGCCGCTCGACAATCTCGATCCGACGCGCGCGCCGCTGCCCGCGGGCGCCTCGAGCGACGCCGCGCCGGAAGAAATCGATGTCGCCTGCTGGCTGTGCGGCCGACGCCAGGCGTTCGACTGGTCCGCGTTCTCGCCACTGCTGAGCGCCTGGAGCGGCGCGCGGCTGTGCGACGTGTCGCCGGAACAAATCCAAAAATACACTTTGCCTCAGACCCTGGCGCCGCTGCGCGCGGTCTTGCTCGATCATCTGTACGTGGCCGATGCAGCGAGCCTGCAAGGACCGGCAATTCCGGCACCCGGCGCCGATGCGGAACCCGCCTCGCCACTCGGCGAGCTGCGCGAGCATGTCGCCGCGGTATTGGCCGCACCCATGCGCAGCAAGGATTTTTATCCCGGCCTCGATAACAAGCCCGTGGTGCTGCATGTGCTGCATGGCTGGGGTGGCGGCGCCGAACGCTTCGTGCGCGATCTGGCGGGCAGCGATCGCGAGCGCCATCACCTCGTCCTGCTCGCCCGCGGCAATTTCGCGCGCCGGCATTTTGGCGAAGTGCTCGAACTGCGCGATGCCGCACTGACGCTGCCGGCGCTGCGCCGCTTCGAACTGCCCGACGCGATCGCGAGCACGAGTTTCGGCGGCGCGGCGTATCAATCCTTCCTCGGCGCGATCCTGCGCGACTATGGCGTCGATGCGGTCGTCGTGTCCTCGCTGATCGGCCACAGCCTCGATGCGCTGCGCACCGGCTTGCCGACGACGTTCTTCGTGCACGATTTCTATCCGCTGTGGCCGCTGCTGCATCGCAATCTCGACGATGCGAGTCTGGTGTTCGATGCGGCGCTGATGCGTGCCGATCTCGCCGGCATCGATGCGGGGTTTGAATTCTTCGAGCGCGACGCCGGCTATTGGCTTGCGCTGCGCGAGGCCTTCGCCGATGCCTTGCTCGCGGCGCGCGCGCAGCTGATCGCGCCGACGCGCGCGGCACTCGACATCTTCCTGCGCCTGCAGCCGCGCCTCGCGCCGCTTGCGCAGCACGTGATCGCGCATGGGCTCGACTCCTGGCCGGCGCCGCCGGCCCTGCCCTTGCCCGCGCCGGCGCAGCGCGCAC
>CAZDWH010000026.1:0-22240 GCA_964509025.1 uncultured Rhodanobacteraceae bacterium | reverse complement strand
CGACCTACGGGTTGGGGATCTGCAAGGCCTACGGGAGCGGGGGCGGCGGGGGGCCGTTCCCGACCGAGCTGCACGACGGGATGGGCGAGGGCATCCGCAAGGTCGGCAACGAATTCGGCGCGACCACCGGCCGCCCGCGCCGCTGCGGCTGGATCGATCTCGTGGCATTGAAGCGCGCGACGCAAATCAACGCGATCAACGGCCTCGCCATCACCAAGCTCGACGTGCTCGACGGCCTGCCGAGCGTCAAGGTCTGCGTCGCCTACGAATACCGCGGCAAGCGCCGCGAACTCGCGCCGCTCGACGCGGCGGGTTGGGACGAGTGCAAGCCCGTCTACCTCGAATTCCCCGGCTGGGACGAACCGACCTCGGGCGTGCGCGACTGGAACAAGCTTCCCGCGGCCGCACGCGCGTACCTGCGCGCGGTGGAGGAGTTGTCGGGATGTCACTTGGCGCTCGTCGCGACGGGGGCGGATCGGGAGGATACGATCGTGTTGCGTGATCCGTTCGCCTGACGGCGCGCTCTTTTGCTCGTCATTCCCGCGAAGGCGGGAATCCAGTTCTTGCTCTCGCTCGTCATTCCGGCGAAAGCCAGAATCCAGTGTCTTTTCCTCTCTGTGTCTCTAGAGCAAAAGCTTTCGCTCGTCCTTCGGCCGAGCGAGTCACTTTCTCTGCTCGTGCAGAGAAAGTAACCAAAGAGACACGCCCCAGCGCATGTCGCCCTTCGCGCATCCTGCGCTCCGGGAAGCGTCCGCTGCCTGTGTTGCGCGGATTGCACATCCCTGTGCAAGGCCGCGCAATCGGCGCGATCCATCGCGCCGCCGCTTCGCGCATCGCGGCCTCGGCCGCCGCCATGCGATGGGGGCCCGGAATCAAGAGCAGCGCGCTTCCTGCGCGCGGTTACACAATGCAGTAGATTGTTACCCCATTGTTGACTTCATAAGAAGGTCACGCCGGTAAGCCGCATAGGGAGTAGACGTGTCTCTGAAGGTTTTTATCAGCTACGCCAAAGAAGACCGCGACCGTGCTCTAACTTGCTACGAGCGGTTCGCCCAAGAAGGCGTAACACCATGGATTGATGTTAAGCACATTCTTCCTGGGCAAAACTGGGAGGCGGAGATCGCCAAGGCACTCGGCGACGCTAATCTCGTAGTTCTCTTGCTGAGCAAGCGCAGCGTGACAAAGCGTGGTTTTGTTCAACGTGAAGCCAACGATGCGATTGATCGTCTTCGATACAAGCTACCTACAGACATTTACATCATCCCGCTGCTTTTAGAGTCGTGCGAGGTGCCTAGCCATATTTCAGCGCGCCTACAGTACGTCGATCTTCGTGATTCTGACGCGTGGGAGAAAATTGGGGCTTCTCTGAAGGTGGCTGCGGAACAACAATCTATCGAGCTGTCCCAGGGGCTGTCCGTTGGCCTATTTAAGATATTTACAGACAAATTTGAAGAACAATGGCGAGGCTTTCCTGGTCATGACGTCAGCATCGAATACCCACGTTTTCTTTCGACATCTCAGCCGGAACAGGCAGCAGAATTAACGAAGCTCTTTGCTGGACGTGCTGTTCGATCTCTTGTTGAGGCCAGACAGAAGCCCTGGGACCAATCACCCGAACTTTTTCCACATACTAACGACCACCTCGCAATGAATGGTCGCTGGGATCGTTTTAGTATCGCGCATGCTACGGGACGCTTGCTCAGCATGACGTACGACGTGGGTTGGTACGGTGCAGGTGCGGCGCATCCGAACTCATATTTTCAGACGTATAACTTTTCTCTCGTCGACCGGTTGCGCAAACTCGACCTTCCTGATTTCTTCGCCGATAGCGGCGCGGCGCTCAAGCGCATAAGCGATCTATGCATTCAAGAGCTCACGAAAAGTTTTTTTGAGCGTGTAGGGGAGAAACCAGATGAGCATCAGCTCAAATGGTTTCAGAGTGGCGCCGGCGAGGATTTTGAGAACTTTACAGCGTTCACTGTAAACAACGGTCACTTCACATTCTTATTCCCGCCATATCGGGTAAGTGCTTACGCATTGGGTAGCTGGAGCGCAGACGTATCGTTCTACGATCTGCTAGATACCCTAAAACCAGACGGCCCGCATACATTCGCTACGAACGAGGCTTAATTGCGTAAGTGCGATCGGCAGCTTCTGCGGCAGGATGCCGCCAAATGGGGCCCCTCTGGCGCGGCGAGGGCGCGGAGGATCAGTCCGCAGGATGGCGCGATGGATCGCGCCAGTTCGCCGGGGTACATGGACGTGCCTTCCGGCGAACCCCGGAGTGACCTCGCGCAGTCGGAGGGCAGGATGCCCGGAGACCGCGTCAGCGGGGTGTGCTTTCTTTTGCCTACTTTTCTTTTGCACAAGCAAAGAAAAGTAGGTCGCTCGCCCGAAGGGCGAGTGAAAGCTGGTGCTCTGGATTGAAGGCAAAGAGCAAGGAACTAGATTCCCGCTTTCGCGGGAATGATGAGCAAAGAAGGTCCCGCCTAACGGTGGCCCGGTAAATGACAAGACCAAAAGCAAAGCGCGAGCGTGTTGAGACATCCATCCACCTAAACGTCAAAACGTCCAGACGTGGACATCGCACGAAGCGCGCCATGCGCCGGCGTATGCGAAAAAGTTTCATCTGAAAGTGTTGACATACCCAAAACCGTAAGTTAGTTTCGTCCTCATGACGCACCGCAACACCGCCGCGAATCCGCTGAATCAGGGCCTCCAAACCCTGACGGATCGCGTGCACGGCGCGCTCCTTCTTCTCGTCCTCGTACTTATTACCACCGGAGGTGTGGGGTAGGACGCGTCTGAAGAGAAACACAGGCGAAGAATCCAAAACCCCGCACCAGCGCAAGCAAGTGCGGGGTTTTTTTTCGGCCAGTTTCGCAACCGATGCCTCTTAAATCCGCAAAAGTCATGAGCCAGAGCACTGATCCTGCCGTAATCGTCCCCTCGCCGGCGCGCGAGCGCGTGCGCATTTTCGACACCACGCTGCGCGACGGCGAACAGTCGCCGGGCTTTTCGATGAGCCGGCCGCAGAAACTGCATATGGCGCATGCACTCGCCGAACTTGGCGTCGATGTGCTCGAAGCGGGATTTCCGCAGGCTTCCGAGGGTGATTTCGAGGCAGTGCGCGCGATCGCGACGGAAGTGCGCGGTCCGATCATCTGCGGTCTCGCGCGTGCGCAGACCGGCGACATCGACGCGTGCGCGCGCGCGTTGGAACCGGCGCAGCGCAAGCGCATCCATATCTTCCTCGCGACGAGCCCGTTGCATCGTCGGCACAAGCTCAATATGACGCGCGATCAGGTGATCGAGACCGGCATCAAGGCAGTGCGTTACGGCCGCACGTTGTGCGAGGACATCGAGTTCTCGGCCGAGGACGCGATCCGCACCGAGCCCGAATTCCTGATCGAAGTGCTGTCGGCGATGATCGAAGCTGGCGCGACCACGGTGAACGTGCCCGACACGGTCGGCTACACGACGCCCGAGGAAATCTTCGCGTTGTTCTCGCGCCTGAAGAAGGAAGTGCGCGGCATCGACAAGGTCGTGCTGTCGTCGCATTGCCACAACGATCTGGGCTTAGGCGTCGCCAACAGCATCGCCGCCGCCGCCGCGGGCGCGCGCCAGGTCGAGTGCACGATCAATGGCATCGGCGAGCGCGCGGGCAATGCGGCGCTCGAGGAAATCGTGATGGCGCTGCGCACGCGCGCGGATCGCTTCAAGGTCGAGACGGGTATTCGCACGCAGCTCCTGTATCCGACTGCGCGTCTGCTCGCGAACGTCACCGGTTCGACCATCCCACGCAACAAGGCGATCGTCGGCGCCAACGCCTTCGCGCACGAATCGGGCATTCATCAGCACGGCATGCTGAAGAATCGTGAGACTTACGAAATCATGAAGCCCGAGGACGTCGGCGTCGAGCGCACGCAGCTCGTGCTCGGCAAGCATTCGGGCAAGCACGCGCTGCGCGACCGTCTGCAAAGTCTCGGTTACAGCGTCGACGAGGCGCAGATCGAAGCATTGTTCCCGCGCTTCAAGGCGCTCGCGGACAAGAAGAAGGAAGTGTTCGATAGCGATCTCGACGCGCTAGTGCTCGGCCAGGATCCGGCGACGCTCGGCCCGTGGACGCTGGAGCAGTTGCACACCGCTTCGCATTCGGGCGGCGGCGCCTCGGCCGCGCTGCGTCTGCGGCACGAAGATGGGCGCACGGTCGGCGAAACGCAGGCGCTGCTCGGCGACGGTCCGGTGCACGCAATGCTGCGTGCGCTTGAGCGTGCGGCTGGCGTGAAGCTCGATATCGTCGATTTCCAGATCCGCTCGCTGTCCTACGGCGCCGATGCGCAGGGTCGTGCGACGCTGACGGTGAAGTACCTCGATCGCGAACTCATCGGTCGCGGCGTGTCGACCGACATCGTCGAAGCCGCTGCGCTCGCGGCGCTCGAGGTCGTCAATCGCATCGAACGCATCAATCTTGGCCAGGCCTTGCCGCTGGCCGCGAATCAGGCTTGAGCGGCATGGGGCCAAACCGGGAAAAGTGGCATTAGCGGATATGGCAGGAAGGGTTCAAAATACGCAGTTACACAAAGCTTTATCCGTGTAACTCCGTGACTAACTAAGGAAGCATCATGAAGAACACCGAATTCATCTGGCACAACGGCAAGCTCAAGCCCTGGAACGAGGCGACCGTGCACGTCACGGCGCATGCGCTGCATTACGGCTCGTCCGTGTTCGAGGGCCAGCGCGTCTATTCGACGCCGCAGGGGCCGCAGCATTTCCGTCTCGAGGATCACACGCGCCGCCTGTTCGAGTCGGCGAAGATCTATGAGATCGAGATCCCCTACACGAAGGAACAGATCATCGCTGCGAACAGCGAAGTCGTAGCCGCCAACAAGATGAATTCGGCCTACCTGCGTCCGCTCGTGTTTCGCGGCGCGGGCCCGCTCGGCGTGATGCCGAAGGATGGCTCGTCGGTCGATGTGTGCATCATCGCGATGGAGTGGGGTGCATATCTCGGCGACGCGATCGAGAACGGCGCTGACGTCTGCGTGGCGTCGTGGCATCGTGCTGCGCCGAACACCTTCCCGTCGTGGGCGAAGGCCGGCGGCAACTATCTGTCGAGCCAGCTGATCGGTTTCGAGGCGAAGCGTCACGGCTATCACGAGGGCATCGCGCTTGGTTACAACGGTCTGCTCAGCGAAGGTGCGGGCGAGAACCTGTTCGTCATCCGCGGTGGCAAGATCATCACGCCGACGACGAGCGCGAGCATCCTCGCGGGCATCACGCGCGATACGGTGATCACGCTCGCCGGCAAGCTCGGCTACGAGGTGATCGAGCGCGACCTGCCACGCGAAGCGTTGTACACGGCCGACGAAGTCTTCATGGTCGGCACTGCCGCCGAAGTCACGCCGGTGCGTTCGGTCGATCGCAAGCCGGTCGGCGCAGGCAAGCCGGGTCCGATCACCAAGGCGATCCAGAAGGCGTTCTTCGGCCTGTTCAACGGCTCGACCAAGGACGAGTGGAACTGGCTGACGCCGGTCACCGCCGACGCAAAGAAGGCGGCTGCGTGATGACGACCGGCGCGACCTCTCCCCGAACTCTGCTCGACAAAATCTGGGAAGCGCACGAGGTCGCGCCGGAAACGCCGGCCACGCCGGCGATCCTGTACATCGATCTGCACCTCGTGCATGAGGTGACATCGCCGCAGGCATTTTCCGAACTGCGCGCGCGCGGCTTGCGCGTGCGCAAGCCGGATCGCGTCGTCGCGACGATGGATCATTCGACCCCGACGCTGCCGCCCGATGCGAACGGCCAGCGTCCGTATGCGAACGCGGAGACTGCGGCGCAGGTGGCGCAGCTCGAAGCGAACACACAGGAGTTCGGCATCGAACTCTACGGCTGGAACAGCAGCAATCGCGGCATCGTGCACGTGATCGGGCCCGAACTCGGCGCGACCCAGCCGGGCATGACGATCGTTTGCGGCGATTCGCACACCTCGACGCATGGTGCGTTCGGCGCACTCGCATTCGGCATCGGCACGACCGAAGTCGGCCACGTGCTCGCGACGCAGTGTCTGCTGCAGCGCAAGCCCAAGTCACTCGCGATCACGGTCAACGGCAAGCTCAAACCAGGCATCACCGCGAAGGATCTGATCCTGCACATCATCGGCAAGATCGGCGTCAACGGCGGCACCGGCCACGTCATCGAGTACCGTGGCAGCGCGATCGAAGCGTTGACGATGGAAGAGCGCATGACCGTGTGCAATATGTCGATCGAAGCCGGTGCAAAGGCCGGATTGATCGCTGCGGACCACACGACATTCGACTGGCTGCGCGGTCGCGCACGCGCGCCGCAGGGCGCGGCGTTCGACGCGGCGGTCGCGCGCTGGAGCAAGTTCAAATCCGATCCGGGCGCGAAGTTCGACGCCGAAGTCGCGATCGATGCAGGCGCGGTGAAGCCGAGCATCACCTACGGCACGCATCCGGGCATGGTGATCACGCTCGATGCGCCGATTCCCGCGCCCGCGAGCGTGCAGGAACAACGCGCGCTCGGCTATATGAAGTTCGAGGCGGGCCACGTACTCGCGGGGACCAAGGTCGATATCGTGTTTGTCGGCAGTTGCACGAATGGGCGCCTGTCCGATCTGCGCGCGGTCGCGGAGGTGCTGCGCGGTCATCGCGTCGCCAAGAGCGTGCGCATGCTGATCGTGCCGGGTTCCGAACAGGTCAAGCGCGATGCCGAAGCCGAAGGCCTGCACGACGTCTTCAAGTCCGCCGGTGCCGAATGGCGCGAGCCCGGCTGCTCGATGTGTCTCGGCATGAATGGCGATATCGGCCAACCGGGACAACTCGTCGTCTCGACCAGCAATCGCAATTTCGAAGGTCGCCAGGGCCCCGGGGTGCGCACCGTGCTCGCCAGTCCGCTCGTTGCGGCGGCATCGGCGATCGCGGGCGTGATCGCGGATCCGGCGTTGTATGCCAAGGAGGCCGCATGAAGCCCTTGACCCACATTCATTCCTGCACCGTGGTGCTGCCGTTCGAGAATATCGACACCGATCGCATCATTCCGGCGCGCTTTCTCACGACGACCGAGCGCTCAGGGCTCGGCAAGTCGCTGTTCAACGACTGGCGTTATCGCGCCGACGGCAGCGCGGATCCTGAGTTCGCGCTCAACAAGCCAGAAGCGAAGGGCTGCGAAATTCTCGTCGCTGGACGCAACTTTGGCTGCGGCTCCTCGCGCGAGCACGCGCCGTGGGCGCTGACCGACTACGGCATCCGCGCGGTGTTCTCGAGCGAAATTGCGGATATCTTCCGCGGCAATGCCCTCAAGAACGGCCTGCTCGCGGTCGTGCTCGGCGAAAACGATCACCGCTATCTGCTCGAACATCCGGGCATCGAACTGAAGGTCGATATCGCCGGCCAATTCATCGCGCTGCCGAATGGATCGCGCTTCACCTTCGCGCTGGAACCGTTCGCCAAGCACTGCCTGCTCGCGGGTGTCGATCAGCTCGGATTCCTGCTGCAGCACGAGGCGCAGATTGCGGCGTATGAGCGCCGCGTTGCCTGACTTTTTTGTCGCAAGAGAAAAGCATGAAAGCAAACATCACCGTCCTCCCTGGAGACGGCATCGGCCCCGAAGTCACCGCCGCCGCGGTCGAAGTGCTGCGCGTGGTCGCGGCGCGTCACGGCCACGAATTCCATTTTGACGAACAGCTGATCGGCGGCTGCGCGATCGACGCGCAGGGTAATCCGCTGCCGCCGGCGACGCTCGCCTCGTGCAAGGCCGCTGATGCGGTGCTGCTCGGCGCGGTAGGCGGGCCGAAATGGTCAGACCCGAATGCGAAAGTGCGCCCCGAGCAGGGCCTGCTCGGTCTGCGTGCGGCACTCGGCGTCTATGCGAACCTGCGCCCGGTGCGCGTGCACGCGCAGCTCGCCGCGCTGTCGCCGCTAAAGAACGAAAAGCTTGCCGGCGTAGATTTGCTGTTCGTACGTGAACTGACCGGTGGCGCCTACTTCGGCGCGAAGACGCGCAGTGCCGACATCGCGACCGACGAGTGCAAGTACACAGTTGCCGAAATTGAGCGCGCGACGCGACGCGCCTTCGAGTTCGCGCGCGCGCGTCGCAAGCACGTCACGCACGTTGACAAGGCCAATGTGCTCGAAACCTCGCGCCTGTGGCGCGCGACGGTCGAGCGCGTGGCGAAGGACTATCCCGACGTAAAGCTCGAACATCAGCTGGTCGATTCGATGGCGATGCTGCTGCTCACGCGCCCGTCGGCCTACGACGTGATCGTTACCGAAAATCTGTTCGGCGATATCTTGACCGACGAAGCTGCGGCGCTCGCGGGTTCGCTCGGCTTGCTGCCTTCCGCCTCGCTCGGTGACGGCAAAGCCGGACTGTACGAACCGATCCATGGCTCCGCGCCCGATATTGCCGGCAAGGGATTGGCGAATCCGCTTGGCACGATCCTGTCCGCAGCGCTGTTGCTGCGCCATTCGCTCGGGCTCGAAGCCGAAGCGCGCGACGTCGAGACTGCGGTCGACGCGGTGATCGAGCGCGGTTTGCTGACGCGCGATCTCGGTGGCAGCGCGAATACGCGTGAAGTTACCGCGGCCGTGCTGGACGCGCTGAATTCCACGCAACGCAAGGCGGCTGCCTGATGTCCGATAAAGAGGCCAAGCTGCGCAGCGACGTGATGAAGTCGGGCCCCGACCGCGCGCCCGCGCGCGCGATGCTCTACGCGACCGGGCTCGACGAGAAGGCGATCGCCAAGCCGCTCGTCGCGGTCGTGCACACCTGGTCGAACGTGTCGCCGTGCAATCTCAATCTGCGCGAGCTCGCCGAGCACGTCGCCGACGGCGTGCGTGCGGCGGGCGGCACGCCGATCGAGTTCAATACGATCGCGGTGACCGACGGCATCGCGATGGGCACGCCGGGTATGCGCGCCTCGCTCGTGAGCCGCGAAGTCATCACCGATTCGATCGAGCTTGCGGTCGATGGCCACTCGCTCGATGCGATGGTCGTGCTCTGTGGTTGCGACAAGACGATTCCGGCCGCGGCGATGGCACTCGCGCGCCTCAATATTCCTGGCGTCGCGCTGTACGGCGGCAGCATCGACCACGGCAAGCTCGACGGCAAGTCGATCACGATTCAGCAGGTGTTCGAGGCGGTCGGCGCACATGGCGCGGGCAAGATCGACGATGCGCGTCTGCACGATGTCGAGAGCAAGGCCTGTCCAGGCGCAGGCGCCTGCGGCGGCCAGTTCACCGCGAACACGATGGCGATGATGCTGATGGCGCTCGGTCTTTCGCCGCTCGGATACAACGATGTGGCTGCGACCGATCCGGCCAAGCGCGCCGTCGCGCGCCGCTGCGGCGCGCTCGCTGTCGAAAATCTCAAGCGCAATTTGCGTCCGCGCGACGTGCTGAGCGCAACGAGCTTCCGCAACGCCGCGCGCATTGCCAATGCGACCGCAGGTTCGACCAATGCGGTGCTGCACCTGCTCGCGATCGCGAACGAGGCCGACGTAACACTGACGCTCGAGGATTTCGAAATCGCCTCGAAGACGACTCCGGTGATCGCCGATCTGATGCCCGGCGGCAAGTACACCGCGATCGAGATGACCCAGGCTGGCGGCATGGCGCAGGTCGCACGCGAACTGCGCGCGGCAGGGCTGCTCGACGATGCGCCGACTATGACCGGACGGTCGCTGTTCGCCGAGCTCGATGCCGCGCCTGCGGCGCCAGCCGATCAGCAGGTCGTCGTGCCGGTGTCGCACGCGTTCAAGCCGCGCGGTGGTTACTCGATTCTCTACGGCAATCTCGCGACCGAAGGCTGCGTGCTCAAGCTCGCGGGCAAGGGTCGCTTGAAGTTCAGCGGCACCGCGCGCGTGTTCGAGAGCGAGGAAGACACATTCCGCGCAGTGCAGGAAGGCAAGATCGAGGCCGGCGATGTCGTCGTGATTCGCAACGAAGGTCCCGCCGGAGGTCCCGGCATGCGCGAGATGCTTGCTGTGACGGCGGCACTCGTCGGGCGCGGGCTCGGCGACGATGTCGCGCTGATCACCGATGGACGTTTTTCCGGCGCAACGCACGGCTTTATGGTCGGGCATATCGCGCCGGAAGCCGCGAAGGGCGGCGCGATCGGCCTGCTGCGCGACGGCGACAATATCGTGATCGATGCCGAGCGGCGCGTGATCGAAACGGATGCCGATCTGGAATTGCGTCGCAAGAAATGGACGGCGCCGGCACCGAAGGTTGCGCGTGGTGTGCTCGCGAAATATGCCAAGACAGTCGGTTCCGCCGCGCGCGGCGCCGTGATCGAAATCTAACTTTGCAAATGTGGAGAAATGAGATGAGTAACTCGACCCCCATCGCCGGTAGCGAAGCGCTGGCCAAGAGCAAGATCGCCGTCCTCGGCTATGGCAGCCAGGGCCGTGCGCATGCGCTGAACCTGCGCGACTCCGGCCTCGATGTCGTGATCGGCTTGCGTCCGAACGGCGCGACCGCAGCCACGGCCAAGGCCGACGGCTTCAGCGTGCTCGATCCTGCAGAAGCAGTGAAGAGCGCCGACCTCGTCGCGGTACTGACGCCGGATATGGTGCAGCCCGAGCTGTATGTCAACGCGATCGAGAAGAACCTGAAGCCCAATGCGGCGCTGCTGTTTGCACACGGCCTCAACGTGCACTTCAACATGATCGCGCCGCGCAAGGACGTCGACGTGATCCTCGTCGCGCCGAAGGGTCCCGGTCATCTGGTGCGCACCGAATATGAAATCGGACGCGGCGTGCCGTGCCTGTACGCGGTGTACCAGAACGTCACCGGCCACGCGAAGGACAAGGCCAAGGCTTACGCTGCCGGTCTCGGTGGCATGCGCGCGCTGCTGATCGAAACCGACTTCAAGGAAGAAACCGAAACCGATCTGTTCGGTGAACAGGCCGTGCTCTGCGGCGGCGCGAGCGAGCTCGTGCTCAAGGGTTTCGAGACCCTGGTCGAAGCCGGCTACAAGCCGGAGATCGCGTATTACGAAGTGCTGCACGAGCTGAAGCTGATCGTCGATCTGCTCTATCAGGGCGGCCTCACCAAGATGCTTACCTTCATCTCCGAGACCGCGCAGTACGGCGACTACACCCGCGGCCCGCGTGTCGTCGACGGCGATACCAAGCAGCGCATGAAAAAGATTCTGGAGGAGATCCAGAGCGGCGAATTCGCGCGCGAATGGAAGGCCGAGTACGACGCCGGTCTGCCGAACTATAAGCGCCTCAAGCAGGCCGACCTCGATCATCCGATCGAAAAGATCGGTGCCGAGCTGCGCAAGAAGATGGTGTGGTTGCAGCAGCAGCCGGCGGCGCCTGCATTGAAAAAGGTCGGATAACGACATCCGTTTCGTAATTGGTCATTCCGGCAGGGATTGCCGGGATCCAGACTGCAGGGACGCCGATGGACGGATTGCGCTCCAGGGTGCGGCGCGCCGTCCATGGCTTCTGGATTCCGGCATTCCATGCCGGAATGACGCCTAGGCGAACTCCCATGAACGCACAACTGAAACCCAACGCCACTGCCTCGAACGATCCACACAAGCACCCGCTCGCCGGCCGTCCGATGAGCGGCGCGGACATCGTCGTGCAGGTACTCGCCGACGAAGGCGTCGAGGTCGTGTTCGGTTATTCGGGTGGCGCGATCCTGCCGGTCTACGACGCGGTGTTCCGCTTCAACCACGAACACAAGCAGGGCGAGCGCGAGCCGTTGCCGCTGATCGTGCCGGCGAACGAGCAGGGTGCGGGCTTCATGGCGCAAGGCTATGCGCGTGCCTCTGGCAAGGTCGGCGTAGCAATCGTGACTTCGGGACCGGGTGCGACCAATACGGTCACGCCGGTGCGCGACGCGATGGCCGACTCGATCCCGCTCGTCGTGATCTGCGGCCAGGTGCCGACCGCGGCGATTGGCAGCGATGGTTTCCAGGAAGCACCGATCAGCAACATCATGGCGGCCTGCGCCAAGCACGTGTTCCTCGTGACCGATGCGACGAAGCTCGAAGCGACGCTGCGCAGCGCGTTCGAGATTGCGCGCACGGGTCGTCCGGGGCCGGTCGTGGTCGATATTCCGAAAGATGTGCAGAACATGCAGCTCGTATTCGACGGCGCCGTGCGCCTCGCGTTGCCTGGTTACCGCGCTCGCCTCGCGGCGATCGAGGAAGCGCATCTCGATGAGGCGGCATGCAAAACCTTCTTCGACGCATTCGCGCGCGCCAAGCGTCCACTGATCTACGCGGGTGGCGGCGTGATCGCGGCTGAAGCCGCGCCGACCTTGCGCGCATTCGCCGATGCGTTCGGCATCCCGGTCACCACCACGCTGATGGGCATCGGCGCGGCCGACACGACACAAACTCTGGCGTTGAAGATGCTCGGCATGCACGGCACTGCGTTCGCGAATTACGCGACCGAGGATTGCGATTTCCTGATCGCGGTCGGCAGCCGTTTCGATGACCGCGTCGCCGGCGTACCGGGCAAGTTTGCCGCGGGCGCGAAATTCATCGCGCATCTCGATGTCGATCCGGCCGAAATCGACAAGGTCAAGCATGCCGATTGGCATCATCTTGGCAATCTTGCGCGTGCGCTCGACGCGCTGCGCATGTTCGGACAGAAGGCTGGATTCAAGCCGGACTATGCAGCGTGGCACGCCCACGTTGCAGACCTGAAAAAAATCTACGCGATGAACTACGACCGCGATGCCGCGCTGATCCAGCCTTATGCGGTCATCGAAGCGATCAACCAGCACACGCGCGGCCGCGCAATCATCGCGACTGGTGTCGGCCAGCATCAGATGTGGGCCGCGCAGTATTTCGACTTTGCCGAGCCGCGCCTGTGGCTCACGTCGGGCTCGATGGGCACGATGGGTTTCGGCTTGCCCGCGGCGATCGGCGCGCAGTTCGCGCGGCGCGACGCGATCGTGATCGACATCGACGGCGACGCGTCGATCCGCATGAATCTCGGCGAGCTCGAAACCGTGACGACTTACAACCTGCCGGTCAAGGTCGTCGTGCTCAACAACTTCGGCGACGGCATGGTGCGGCAGTGGCAGAAGCTGTTCTTCAAGGGCCGCTTCTCCGCCAGCGACAAGAGCCTGCACAAGAAGGACTTCGTCAAGGCGGCGCAGGCCGACGGCTTCCCCTGGGCCAAACGCCTGGAGCGCAACGAGGACCTCGCCGCCACCATCGCCGACTTCGTCGCCTTCGACGGCCCGGCCTTCCTCGAGGTGATCATCGATCCGGATGCCGGCGTCTATCCGATGGTCGGTCCCGGCGTGAGCTACGCCGAGATGATCACCGGCGACCACATCCCGTCGCGGCAGAAGCCCACCGGTGCGGAAGTCGGCCCGGCGGAGATGTTCTGATGCGCCGGATCATTTCCATTCTGCTGCAGAACGAAGCCGGCGCGCTCGCGCGCGTCGCGGGCATGTTTTCCGCGCGCGGCTACAACATCGAGTCGCTTAGCGTCGCACCGACGCACGACCCGGCCGCATCGCGGCTCACGCTCGTCACCTTTGGCGATGATTCGGTGATCGACCAGATCATCAAACAGTCGCGCAAGCTGATCGACGTGCTCGAGATCGCCGATCTCACGAGTCGCGATCACATCGAAACCGAACTTCTGATCGTCAAGCTCGCGGTGGCGAACGAATCGCTCAACAATTTCGTCGCCGCGCTGCGTCGCCATCCGCGCGCGCAGGTGATCGACATCAGCGCCGGCGTGCGCACGCTCGAGTTCACCGGCAACGGTGCCGAGGTGGGCGAATTTCTCGACGATCTGGCAAAGGTTGGCGTCGTGATCGAACTCGCCCGAAGCGGGACAGCTGCCGTGGAACGCGGCGCATCGGTACTGGCGCAGGCTTAGTCAGGCTGCTTCAAGTGGCACTTCCGTGGCGCGGGTGCGCTGCGTATTGTGACTGCTCCTTCATCAGCAGTACTCGCCATGAGCCGTAGCTACCGCTTCCGCGTCGTCAACGTTTTCGCGCAGTCCAAACTCGAAGGCAATCCGCTTGCGGTGATCGAAGATGCGCGCGGCCTGAGCGACGCCGAGATGCAGCAGCTCGCGCTGCAATTCAATTTGAGCGAGACCACATTTATCCTGCCGTCGGACAAGGCCGACGCGCGCGTGCGCATCTTCACGCCGACGTTCGAGATGCCGTTCGCGGGGCATCCGACGCTCGGCACAGCGCATATCGTGCGTGCGCTCGGACTCGGCGGCGATGTGCTGACGCTCGAAATGAAAGCCGGCGTGATTCCGGTCAGCGCCGGCAGCGATGTGGAAATACACGACGTGTGGACGCTGACCGCTAAAGCGCCCACGCAACGGCCTTACGAGTTCACGCAAGCTGAAATCGCGGTGGCGCTTGGGCTAGCCGAATCCGATATCGCCGGCGAGCCGCTATGGATGAATGCTGGCGTCGAACAACTGGTCGTTCCGCTCGCCAGCGTCGACGCGGTCGCGCGCGCGATGCCGAATCGCGAGCTGATGTTGCGCTATTGCCGCAATTTCATGGAAGCGCAGGCCTACGTGTTCGCGCCGCGCGACGCGCACAACATCGTTTCGCGTTACTTTTTTCCGCAGAATGGCGCGGTGATCGAGGATCCCGGCACGGGCTCCGCCTGTGCGAATCTCGGCGGCTATTTGCTGACGGCCAATGCTTCGCTGCCGCTGCGAGTCGATGTGCACCAAGGCGCCGCGACCGGGCGGCCGTGCCTGCTGCATCTGTCGATCAATGACGATCGCAGCATTCGCGTAGGCGGGCGCGTCGTTGAATTGATGACCGGAGAGTTCAGCCTCGACTGACTGCGTGCCTCAGTAATTCGCTCCGCCGAGCTCGCGATAACGCATAAACACTGCACGCGCGTCGTCGCGGCGGATATCGCACCGCACCGCGATACCGCGGCGTGTGAGTTCGCCGACCCAGTCGGCCGGCAGCGGGCCTTCGTCGAATTCGGTGAGTTCCTCAACGTCCTCGGCGCGTGCGCCGATCAAGAGCTCGTCGACACCGGCCCAGACGGTCGCGCCGTAGCATTGGCAGCAGGGCTGCGCGCTGGTCGCCAGCACGAACTTGCCGTCGGGATCGTTGAGGCGGAAGCGCTGCAGCTTCGACTGCGCGAGCATATAGGCCATCATCTCGGCGTGTGCGACCGAGCAACTTTGCGAGACGACGCGATTGACACCGGCGGAGATGAGGCGGCCATCGTGCGTGAACACCGCGGCGCCGAACGGGCCGCCGGTTTTCTCTTCGACATTGCGTAGCGAGAGGCGGATCGCGAGTGCGACCTTGGCTTCGTCGTCGGCGTAGATTTTCGCGGCGTCAACCTCGCGGAAGAGCCAGTCGGGCAGAGAGAGATTTACGAGGGAGGGCAGGGTGTGCATATGGTCTATGGTTTTGGGTTGCGAGATTGCCAAATGAAGATGGATCAACGAGCGACGGCAATAAATTTCCCATAGCACTCATTGCAGAGCCAGCGATTGTTGGGCGTAACGTAGGCTTGGCTAACGTTGGGGTCCTCGCACGCGGCTATGGTCCACCAGCAGATCGAACAATGACGGTGATCGTCTTGTTTGGTGTAAAGCGCTGATGACCAGGACTGTGTTCTGCACCAATCGACATCTTCCTGAATGTCACTGAGTTTCCAGATGTCGCCGTGAATTACTATGGTTTCTTCCATGGCAAATCGCGCCTGCTCGCTACTTCGCCTTCGCAAACGAATCCCGCAAGGTCACCGCGCGATTGAACACAGGCTTACCCGGCGCATGATCGTGCCGGTCGGCAAC
This sequence comes from uncultured Rhodanobacteraceae bacterium, assembly GCA_964509025.1. Classification (GTDB taxonomy): domain Bacteria; phylum Pseudomonadota; class Gammaproteobacteria; order Xanthomonadales; family Rhodanobacteraceae; genus Rudaea. The sequence goes on along the minus strand of CAZDWH010000026.1, from coordinate 6,435 downwards.
GAAGTAGCCTAGGCGCTCGAACTGGAACGCCTGCTCGGGCTTCGCGTCGGCGAGGCTCGCTTCGAGGTGCGCGCGCACGATGCGGCGCGAGTTCGGATTGAGATGATCGCGGTAGGTCTTGCCGTCGCTGTCGTCGTCGGGATCGGCGACGTCGAACAGGCGCTCGTACAGGCGCACTTCGGCTTCGATCGCGTGCCTGGCGCTGACCCAGTGGATCGTGCCCTTGACCTTGCGCTCGGCACCGCTCTGGCCCGCGCGCGAAGTCGGATCGAGCGTGCACAGCAGCGCGGATACATTTCCGTTCGCATCCTTTTCCACTTGTTCGCACTTCACGATGCCGACGTTGCGCAGGCGCACTTCGGCGCCCGGGGCGAGGCGGAAGAAACCCTTGACCGGCGTTTCCATGAAGTCCTCGCGCTCGATCCACAGCTCACGCGAGAACGCGACCGCACGCGTACCGAGCGCTTCGTTCTTGGGGTGATTGGAGAACGTTAGTGTTTCGGCGTGATCTTCGGGCAGGTTGGTGAGGGTCAATTTCAACGGATCGATCACGGCGAGGCGGCGCGGCGCGCTCGCGTCGAGCTCCTCGCGCACGCAGCCTTCGAGCACCGAGTATTCGATCACCGAGTTCTGTTTCGATACGCCGGCGCGCTCCCAAAATGCGCGGATCGCCGCAGCGGGAAAACCGCGGCGGCGCGCGCCCGACAGCGTCGGCATGCGCGGATCGTCCCAGCCGTCGACAAGCTTGTCTTCGACCAGCGCCATGAGCTTGCGCTTGCTCATCACGGTGTAGTCGAGATTGCCGCGCGCGAATTCGATCTGCTGTGGCGTCGACACCTCCATCGCGATGCCGGCCTGGCGCAGCGGTTCGATCAACTCGGGATGATGCGGCAGGTCGATCTGCGCGAGGCACCAGTCGTACAGCGGGCGGTGATCCTCGAATTCGAGCGTGCAGAGCGAATGCGTGATGCCCTCGACCGCGTCGGAGATGCAGTGCGCGTAGTCGTACATCGGATAGATCGGCCACGCGTCGCCGGTGTTCTGGTGCGTGATCTTGCGGATGCGGTACAGCGCCGGGTCGCGCAGGTTGATGTTGCCCGAGGCCATGTCGATCTTCGCGCGCAGCGTGCGCGCGCCGTCGGCGAACTCGCCCGCACGCATGCGCGCGAACAGATCGAGATTTTCTTCGACGCTGCGATCGCGCCACGGCGAATTGCGCCCGGGCTCGGTCAGCGTGCCGCGATATTCGCGCACCTGCTCGGCGGTCAGGTCGCAGACGAAGGCCTTGCCGTCACGAATGAGTTTCTGCGCGCACAGATAGAACACCGCGAAGTAATCGGAGGCGTGGCGCAACGCGTCCCAGTCGAAGCCGAGCCAGTGCACGTCGGCCTTGATGCCTTCGACGTATTCGATGTCTTCCTTGGTCGGATTGGTGTCGTCGAGGCGCAGGTGGCAGACGCCCGAATAATCCGAGGCGACGCCGAAATTCAGACAGATCGACTTGGCGTGACCGAGGTGCAGATAGCCGTTGGGTTCGGGCGGAAAGCGCGTGACGACGCGGCCTGCGTGCTTGCCGGCATTGACGTCATGCGTGACGATCTGGCGGATGAAATTGGTGGGGACGGGTGGCTGCGGATGGCTCATTGTGTCGTGTCGTAGGCGGCTCTGCGGCCGTTTTTTCGGGTAAACGTCGAGTATACGGAAACTTGCGGTGAAATCGGACGTTTTCGCTTTGTTTCGCGCGACTTTGCGATGCAACGGCGAATGCGCTAGCGTGGGCGCAAGGCAGCCCGAGGGTCGCGCATGAAGATCGCCTATCAGGCCGAAAACATCATCGACGCGAATCTGGTGAAGAATGCGCTCGAGTCCGCGGGCATCAGTGCCTTCGTCAGCGGTCATTACCTCACAGGCGCAGCAGGCGAATTGCCGCCGCTCGGTCTGGTCAACGTGATGGTGGCAGGACATGATTGGCCGCAGGCGCGCGCGATCGCAGAACGCATCGATGCGGCGCTGGCCGAGCGGCGCGCCGCTCCGGAATTCGGCAGCGACTGGGCGCCCGATCCGGCCTGAATCGATCGCAAGATGGCCGGATTTGTCCTGATTGGCACTGCAAGTGGACGATGCGAACGGGCACAATCCGCGTCCCTCGTGAAACTCTCTCGATATGGCCGCGCTGACCCTTGTTATCGGCAACAAGAACTACTCCTCGTGGTCGCTGCGGCCGTGGCTGCTGCTCAAGCAATTAGGTGTGGTGTTCGATGAGGTCAAGCTGCCGCTCGATACCCCGGAGTTCTATGAACGATTGAAGCAGTACTCGCCGGCAGGGCGGGTGCCCGTGCTGATCGATGGGGAACTGTCGGTGTGGGACTCGCTCGCCATCTGTGAGTACGTCAACGAACAGTATCTGGGCGGTCGCGGCTGGCCCGCCGATCCCGCTGCGCGCGCGCAGGCGCGTTCGCTCAGTGCGGAAATGCATTCGGGCTTCAGCGCGCTGCGCAATGCGCTGCCGATGAATTGCCGCAAGCGCGTCGCGACGCCCGCACTCGATGACGAGGTCCGACGCGATATCGCGCGCGTCCGCGAGATCTGGCGCGAGGCGCGCGAACAGCACGCGCCGCGCGGCGCCTTCCTGTTTGGCGAGTTCAGCATCGCCGATGCGATGTATGCGCCGGTGGCGGTGCGCTTCGGAAGTTATGCAATCGAGCTTGGCGGGGTAGAGCGCCGCTACATCGAAACGCTGCTTGCGCTGCCGGCGCTGCAGGAATGGTACGCCGAGGCCGCGACCGAGGGCATCGCCGTGCTGCACGAGCAGAACATCGCGTGAGCCAGGCGATTTCGATCACCACAAGAGGCGCCTTGCTGCGCATGATCGCCGGCGCGGCATTGATCTCGACCACCAGCATCTTCGTGCGCTGGGCGCATGTCGCGCCGACCGTCTCGGCGTTCTATCGCATGGCCTTCGGCGGCGTGATGCTCACCGGACTGCTCGCGCTGCAGCGGCAGTGGCGCGGAGTGGGTTGGCGCGATGCGGCGTGGGTGCTGTTCCCCGCATTTGCGATGGCGGTCGACCTGATCATGTGGCACCGGAGCATCCTCATGATAGGTCCGGGGCTTGCGACCCTGATCGGCAATTTCCAGGTATTCCTGATGGCGCTGGCCGGCGTCGTGTTCTATCGCGAACGCCTCGGCTGGCGCTTTGCGCTCGGTGTCGGACTGGCCGTGTTCGGCCTGTGGCTGATCGTGGGGCAGAGCTGGCAAGGCCTGGGCGCGGATTATCGTCACGGCGTGCTGCTAGGCTTTTTGACCGGAATCGCCTATGCGGCCTATATGTTGAGCCTGCGCCAGGCACAGCTGCTCCGGCCCGCGCTGACACCGCAACGCGCGCTGTGCCTGATGAGCCTCGCCTGCGGAGCGATGCTCGGTCTTGCGGTGGCGGTCGAAGGCGAGAGTTTCTCGATTCCCGACGCGCAATCTTGGAGTGCGCTGCTTGCGCTCGCGCTCGTGGGGCAGGTGATCGGCTGGGTGCTGATCGCGCGTGCGATGCCCCTGCTGCCGGCTTCGACCGTCGGTTTGTTGCTGCTGCTGCAGCCGGGCCTGTCGTTCGTGCTCGATGTGCTGTTGTTTGCGCGCCCGACCGCGGCGCGCGACTGGATCGGCCTGGTGCTGTCCCTGCTCGGTATTTTCGTCGCACGCCAGCGCCCACGCGCTCGCGCTTGACGCCTTGCGCGTCGAAGCCGCGTTATTCCATTTTGATATTTAGACGTCTATACGTCTTGACATCCAATTCATACGTGGATAATCTGCGCCCCATACTCATCAAGACCGGCTGAGGGACAGGCCCAGCGACGCCGGGGCAACCGACGAGTTTTCGTGACAAGGATCACGAAGATCCGCGTGGTGCCAACTCCTGCGAGGTCCGCAGCGCCTGGCGCTGCGGTGTACCCCGGAAGATGAGGCGAGCGCGAATCTTGGAGTTCGGCGTTGGTCTCGTTGGGGAAGAAGGTGAACGAGACCGAAGAAATGACCGCTGAACCGTGCCTGCCGCTGCAAACCGCGCCCGTCTCGGGCGTACGGCCGGCCGTGCTGCCACGCGTGCGGTGGCTCGAAGGCGAACTGGACCTCCCCGCGTCGTTCGCGTTGGAATCGGGTGAGATACTGCCGAACGCCAGTCTCGCCTGGAGTTGTACTGGCCCCGCCGGTGCGCCCCTGATCATCGTTCTGGGCGGTATCTCTGCGCACCGCCGGGTCTGCGCGCGTGACGGCCGCGGCTGGTGGGAAGAACAATGCGGTGCGGGCAAGGCACTCGATATCGAGCGCTATCGTCTGCTCGGCATCGATTGGCTGGGCGGCTGCGATGCGTCGACTGGCCCGCGCGACGGCGATCCCGGTCAGTTTCCTGAGATATCGACGCTCGATCAAGCGCGCGCGATCCTGCTGCTGCTCAATCGTCTTGGCGTGCGCCGCGTGCATCTCGTCGTCGGCGCTTCGTACGGCGGCAATGTTGCGCAACATCTCGCCGCGTTGCTGGGCGAGCGCCTGCAGCAACTCGTGCTGCTGAGTGCGGCGCACCGCCCGGCGCAATTCGGTCTCGCCTTGCGCCACGTGCAGCGTGCGATTCTCGATCTTGGCCTGGACGGCGCGCAGGCACTCGCGCTTGCGCGTTCGCTCGCCGTGCTCGGCTATCGAACGCCGGAAAGTCTCGAGCAGCGCTTCGGTGGCGAACTCGCGCCGCGCGATGCCGACGGTGTTGTCGGCTGGATCGATCATCACGGCAAAAAGTTCGTGCGCCGCTTCGATGCCGAGGCCTATCGTTGTCTTGGTCGCTCGCTCGATACGCACGCGATCGATCCTGCCGCGATCGCTGCGCCGACGACGTTGTTCGCGGTGCGCGAAGACCTGACCGTACCGCTGTCGCTGCTGCGCGAGTATGCCTCGTTGGCGCGCGCGTGCGATCTTGTCGAAATCGATTCCGTCTATGGCCACGACGCCTTCCTCAAGGAAGTAGGTGCGGTCGCGGCCCTGTTGCAACAAGCGTTGGAGAACGTGCAGTGAGCAAGACCCCAGACTTCGGAACCCGTGACTCACACTGTACGCGCGCGGCCGCCACGATCGCCGCGCGCGCGGGCGTCGATTGCGACGCGGCGCATGGCGCGGTGATGCCGCCGCTGGTTCTTTCGACCAATTTCAGTTTCGCCGGTTTCGGCCAGAAGCGCGCCTACGACTACACGCGCTCGGGCAATCCGACGCGCGACACGCTCGCGGGTGCGCTGGCCGAACTCGAAGGCGGCGCGGGCGGCGTCGTCACGGCGTCGGGCATGGCCGCGATCACGCTGATCACCGCGCAGCTCGGCCCGGACGATCTCATCGTCGTGCCGCACGATTGCTACGGCGGCAGCTATCGCCTGTTCGTGAATCAGTCCAAGCGTGGGCTGTATCGCTGCGCCATTGTCGATTTCAGCGATACGGTTGCTCTTGCGTCCGCGCTGGCCTGCCGCCCGAAGTTCGTGTGGATCGAGACGCCGAGCAATCCACTGCTGCGCATCGTCGACATCGCCGCGGTCGCACGTCTGTCACACGAGGTCGGCGCGCTCGTCGTGGTCGACAACACCTTCCTGTCGCCGGCGCTGCAGCAGCCGATCGCGCTCGGCGCCGATATCGTCACGCACTCGACCACGAAATATCTCAACGGCCATTCCGACGTGGTCGGCGGCGCCGTGGTGTGGAAGGATGCCGCGGTCGGTGAACAGCTCGCCTGGTGGTGCAATGCGCTCGGCCTGTCCGGCGCGCCGTTCGACAGCTATCTCACGCTGCGTGGCCTGCGCACCCTGCAGCCGCGTCTGCGTGCGCATCAGGAAAACGCGACGGCGCTCGCGCAACTACTCGACGCGCATCATGCGGTGGAAAAAGTGTACTTCCCCGGTCTCGCGAGCTACTCCGGTCACGCACTCGCCGCGCGTCAGCAGAAAGGCTTCGGTGCGATGCTGAGTTTCGATCTCGCCGGCGGCACCACGGCGGTAGAGGCCTTCGTCGATGGTCTGACGTGTTTCACGCTGGCCGAATCGCTTGGCGGCGTCGAATCGCTTGTCGCGCACCCGGCGACGATGACGCACGCCGCAATGGACGCGCAGGCGCGCCGCGTTGCGGGCATCGGCGATGGCCTGCTGCGTTTGTCGGTCGGGATCGAGGCGACCGAAGATCTGGCGGCTGATCTTTCCGCGGCGCTGGAGCGCGCGGCCGTCGTGGCAGACGCGTTGCCGCGGGCGGTGCGCGCGTAACACACAGTCGCGCTTCGCTGGCTTTGCTCGTCATTCCCGCGTGCTTCTAGCGGGAACCCAGTGACTTTTCTATTGTTGTTTAGGGCAAAGGCTTCCACTCGCCTTCGGCGAGCGGCTTACTTTCTTTGCTCGTGCAAAGAAAGTAAGCAAAGAAACACGC
>CAZDWH010000025.1:0-22391 GCA_964509025.1 uncultured Rhodanobacteraceae bacterium | reverse complement strand
CGCCAGCCGCTCGGCGTGGTCGCGGGCATCACGCCGTTCAACTTCCCGTTCATGGTGCCGCTGTGGATGGTGCCGATCGCGTTGGCCTGCGGCAACACGTTCGTGCTCAAGCCATCGGAACGTGATCCGTCCGCCTCGATCCTGATCGCGAATCTGCTGAAACAGGCCGGCCTGCCCGACGGCGTGCTCAATGTCGTGCATGGCGACAAGGTTGCGGTCGACGCGTTGATTGCGCATCCCGATGTCGAGGCGCTGTCCTTCGTAGGCTCGACGCCGATTGCGGAATACATCTATTCGCAAGGCACCGCGCGCGGCAAGCGCGTGCAGGCGCTCGGCGGCGCGAAGAACCATCTGATCGTGATGCCGGATGCCGATCTGGAACAGGCCACCGACGCGTTGATCGGCGCGGGTTACGGTTCGGCCGGCGAGCGCTGCATGGCGATTTCGGTCGCGGTCGCAGTCGGCGACGTTGCGGACAAACTGGTGGAGAAGCTCGTGCCGCGCGTCAAGGCGCTGAAGATCGGCAACGGTCTCGAAGCCGGCATGGAAATGGGTCCGCTCGTCACCGGCGTGCATCGCGACAAGGTTACGGGTTACATCGACGCGGGCGTCGCTGAAGGCGCCAAGCTCCTCGTCGACGGCCGCGGTCACAAGGTCGTCGGACACGAAGACGGCTTCTATCTCGGCGGCTGCCTGTTCGATCAGGTGCAGCCGAACATGAAAATCTACAAGGAAGAAATTTTCGGCCCGGTGCTGAGCATCGTGCGCGTGCCCGATTTCGCCAGCGCGGTCGAGCTGATCAATGCGCACGAATTCGGCAATGGCGTGTCGTGTTACACCAGCGACGGCGGCATCGCGCGGGCATTCGCGCGCCAGATCAAGGTTGGCATGGTCGGTGTGAACGTGCCGATTCCCGTGCCGATGGCCTGGCATTCGTTCGGCGGCTGGAAGCGTTCGCTGTTCGGCGACCACCACATCTACGGCGAAGAAGGCGTGCGTTTCTACACGCGTTACAAGAGCGTGATGCAGCGCTGGCCGGATTCGATCGCCAAGGGCGCGCAGTTCACCATGCCGGTGGCGCACTAAAGCATTGGCGCGCGCCACACTCATCAATACCGTGCGCGCAGTTCACGATGCCGGTGGCGCACTGAAGATATTGACGCGCGCCGTGCGTTGCGCGGTGCGCGCAGCGTTCAGGCGTTGCCGTAGGCATAGCTTCGATCAATCGATTTCATCGCAACAATCAATTTCATCCCGCTACGCTTCTGCGCTAGTCTCAGGCTATCCGTGATGCGAATCGCGGCCATGCTCCGTTCCCTCCAACTAATAGAGGTGTGTCATGAGCAATCTTAAAGGTTCCAAGACCGAGGAAAGCCTGAAGGCCGCGTTCGCGGGTGAATCGATGGCGAACCGGCGTTATCTGTACTTCGCACAGAAGGCGGACGTCGAGGGTTACAACGATGTGTCGGCGGTGTTCCGCTCGACCGCCGAGGGTGAGACCGGGCACGCGCACGGGCATCTGGAATATCTCGAGGCGGTCGGCGATCCGGCGACGGGCCTGCCGTTTGGCGACACCAAGAACAATCTGAAATCGGCGATCGCGGGCGAGACGCACGAGTACACCGACATGTATCCGGGCATGGCCAAGACCGCGCGCGACGAAGGCTTCGGCGAAATCGCCGACTGGTTCGAGACGCTGGCGAAGGCCGAGCGTTCGCATGCGAACCGGTTTACCAAGGCGCTGGGCGAGCTGGCGTAAGCCTTCGCGCTCGTCATTCCGGCAGGAATCAAGGCTTCCGGTCGAAGTCTGGATGACTCGCTGCATCCGCAGCTCGCCCTGCGGGCTATTCGCTGCGCGAATGTTCGCTCCGGCATCCTGCCTTCGCAGTCCGGCATTCCCTGCCGGAATGACGAGTGGTGCCTGCGCACTTCGGTGATCACAATGAACACGACATCGGCTCCCCCGCGCGAAGGCAGTCTCGAAGCCCCGACGCGTCACGCGCTCGATTGGAAAAACCCCGAGTTCTACGATCAGGTCGCGATCGACGCCGAGCTCGAACGCGTCTTCCATATCTGCCACGGCTGTCGCCGCTGTGTGAGCTTGTGCCAGGCGTTCCCGACGCTGTTCGATTTGGTCGACGAATCGAAGACCATGGAAGTCGACGGCGTGGCCAAATCGGACTACGCCAAGGTCGTCGAGCAGTGCTACCTCTGCGACCTGTGCTATCAGACCAAGTGCCCCTACGTGCCGCCGCACGAATGGAACGTCGACTTTCCGCATCTGATGCTGCGCGCGAAGGCCGCCGCGCACCAGCGCGGCGAAACGAAACTTGCGGCGAAAATTCTTTCCTCGACGACCGCGGTCGGCAAGCTATCGACGATTCCGGTCGTGGTCGAGGCGGTCAATGCGCTCAACCGCAATCCGGCTGCGCGCAAGCTGCTGGAAAAGACGCTGGGCGTGGACCACGAAGCGCGCGTGCCCGCGTACACCTCGCATACCGCGCGCAAACGCCTTGCATCACTCGACGGCAGCGGCGCTGCACAACCCGCGGGACGCACGCGCGGCAAGGTGGCGATTTTCGCCACCTGCTACTGCAACTATTCGACGCCGCAGCCGGTTGAGGATCTCGCCGCGGTACTGTGCCACAACGGCGTCGCCGTGAAACTGATCGAGCGCGAAGTCTGCTGCGGCATGCCCAAGCTCGAACTCGGCGATCTGGAGACGGTGGAAAAGTATAAAAAGCAAAACATGCCGGTGCTCGCCGCGGCGATCCGCGATGGCTGGGACATCACGGCGACGATTCCCTCGTGCGTACTGATGTTCAAGCAGGAACTGCCGCTGATGTTCCCGGACGACACAGACGTGCAGCTGGTGAAACGACATATCTTCGATCCGTTCGAATACCTGTGGCAGCGTCATCAGGCCGGCCTGCTCGACACGCAGTTCAAACAGGGCCTCGGCAAGATCGCCTATCACGCGCCCTGCCATCAGCGCGTGCAAAATATCGGGCCGAAGACGCGCGAAGTGCTCGCCTTGATTCCCGACACCGAAATCCACGCGATCGAACGCTGCTCGGGCCACGACGGTACTTATGGAGTGAAAGCCAAAACCTATGCGTTCTCGCGCAAGATCGCGAAACCCGTCGAGACACGCGTGCAGCAGATCGCGCCCGCGCATTTCGCCAGCGATTGCCCGATGGCGGGCAGTCATATCGCGCATGGACTCGGCGATCATCCGCCAGCGGAAAGCCCGATCAGCCTGCTGCGCCTGGCCTATGGAATTTGAACGGATGCAAAAACTCACGCACGCCGACCTGTTCACCCTCGAAGCCTACGCGCGCGAACGCGACGCGTTCCGCGCACGCGTGCTCGCGCACAAGGCGCCGCGCAAGGTGCATCTCGGCGCGCATATCACGTTCGTGTTCGAGGATCGGCTGACGATCCAGTACCAGATCCAGGAAATGCTGCGCGTCGAGCGCATCTTCGAGCCTGCCGGCATCGCGGAGGAACTCGAAGCCTACAACCCGCTGATCCCCGACGGCTGCAACCTCAAGGCGACGATGCTGATCGAGTATCCGGATGCGGACGAGCGCACGCGCAAGCTGATCCAACTGCATGGCATCGAGCATCGCATCGCGCTGCGCGTTGGCGATGCGACACCGGCGATCGCGATTGCCGACGAAGATCTCGAACGCAGCACCGATACCAAGACCGCGGCAGTGCATTTCCTGCGCTTCGAACTCGATGCGGCACAGATCGCCGCGTGGCGCGCGGGCGCGCCGATCGAGCTTGCTGTCGATCATCCGGCCTATGCGGCGCAGACGACACTCGATGCCGCCACGCGCGAGGCGCTGGCTCGCGATTTCGATTAGGCCGAAGCGCGTGAAGGCAGTTCGCTATACGCCTGACGATAGCCGGTCGGCCATTTTTGACACTGCTCGAACTGACCACACGCGTTCCAACGCGCGCGCTATGGGCCGCTCACGATCCCTACATTGATCGCCGCTTCGCCGACCGGTTTGGTGCGGCGACGGTCGAACAATTCCCGCACAGCGGGGCATTGGCTCCCGGCCGAGGCACCGACCGAGGTCGCGCGCGGATTGCGCCGCGCCTCGCGGGAAATTGACCGGAACGCTACACTGGCGTTCCGTTCTTTCACCGCACCTGCATGATTCTTCCCCGTTACCACATCGCGCCGTCGCGCATCCCCGGCGCCGGCAAAGGCCTGTTCCTCGACGAGCCTGTCGCGCGCGGACGCTTGGTCACCGCGCCCGACGACATCCGCAAAGTATACAAATTTGTCGATATCGAAAGCATGCCCAATGCCGCCGAACTGCTGCCGGCAACGGTGCGCTGGTTCGAGAATTACTACACCGTAAGCCCCGAGTGGCCGGACGAATGCTACATCAACCATTCTTTCGCGCCGTGCGGACTGTGGCATCTGGGCTTCGTGTTCGCGCTCGATGATCTTGCACCGGGCACGGAGATCACCGTCGATTACCGCCACCTGCTCGCGCCTGGGCAGGAAGAGGATTTCCGCGACGCGATGACGGGCGAGCAGATCATCGGCTATGGCTGGGCGCAGAGCCTCGCATTGTCGACCGCACAGCTGCAGTCGATGGTCAGCGGGCCACAGTTCGCCCAAAACGCGCTGGATTGCGGCTGAGGCGGCAATGCGTGTCACTTACTTGCGCCAATCCGACTACCGCCGCCAACGCTGGAAAAACGGCGGTGGCTGGACCACCGAGCTCGCCGTTTCGCCGCGCGATGCGGACGGCGATTTCGACTGGCGCGTGAGCATCGCCGAAATCGAAAGCGATGGCGCTTTTTCCACTTTTCCACATTGCGACCGGCATATCGCGCTGCTCGAAGGCAATGGCATGCGCCTCGAGTTCGACGCGGCGCAGCCGGCGCTGCTCGAACGGCGCCTGCAGTTCGTCGCGTTCGCCGGTGAGTGGAAGACCTACGGCAGTCTGCTCGACGGCCCGGTGCGCGACTTCAACGTGATCGCGCGACGCGACCGCGTGCAGACTGAAGTGTTGCATCGCCCGCTCGTCGGCACGATGGTATTCCTCGCGCAGACGCAGTGGTTCATCCATCTTGCGGCCGGGCGCGCGACGCTCAAGCATCGCGATTCCGCAATATCGCTTGGAGTCGGCGAGTCGCTGCATCTCGAACCCGACGGCAGCGGCGACAATGCGATCCTCGAAGGCGGTGGCGAACTCGTGCTGATCAAGTTCGCGCCGCGCTAAGTCCTACTCGCGCTCGCGCTGCTCGGATTCTTTGCGCTCCGCGCGTCCGCGCAGAGAATGCAACAGAAACGGCAAGGCTGCGACGAGACCGACGAGCCAATGCGCCCAGCGGGCGATTTCGCGCAGACCATCATCGCTGGCGTAATAAAGCAGATAGCCCGTGGCAGCAAGCCAGCCGAGCAGCACCAGGAGCACGATGCCGCTCGTGCGCCGGCGCTCTCCGAGCAATCCGGGCCGCACGTGCACACCCCAGAGCAGACCGGCGACGAACAGCGTGACGAACGCAGTCAATCCATGCAGCCGCAAGGACCAGGCCTCAAACGGATGCGGCTCGCTGCCGAATTCGCCCTGGCGCATCAGGAAATAGTGGAAAACGAGCCAAAGTATACCCGTGATCCAGGCCGTAACGAGCGCGGCGTAGGCCAGGCGTCGATAGTTCGGCGGCAAGCGCAGATTGCGTTGCGGCATCGCGCGCTCCTGCGCGCCGCGCGCATGACGTTGATGGCCGTGATGCCCGCTCATGCCGCAAGCGCCAGTTCGCGCCCGCCTTCGCGCGTGTGGATCAGCGCCTGCGCGCCGTAGTACGCCAGCGTCGCGGCGGCAATTTTTGCATCCGCGAGCAGCACGACCTTGGTCAGCGCGTCGGCGAGCATGCAACGCGGTGCGGCGACGCTGACACCGACGGGAACCTCTAAAAACCTACTGCGCTCGATAATTTGCGCGCCGGCGGTGCTCGGAATCCTCATGTACTCGACTGTACACTCCGGTTCCTGCGCTCCGGCGTCGCGCAAATTCTCTTCGCTCGCTACGGTTTTTAGAGGTTCCCTAACGCAATCCGAGTATTTCATCTGCTGCCCGAGATGATCATCCGCAAACAATGATGATGCCGCGCTGCTCGCGACGGCGCCGTCGCGCAATTCGATCGCGTGTTCCGCGTCGCAGCGCGCGATGCGCAAGGTCACGATCTCTGCGCGTTCGCCCGCGATGCGCAAATCGCCGCCTGCATTGACGCAAGCTTGCGTCGCACCCGCGCGCACGAGGGTGTCGACCGCACGGTCGACCGCATAGCCTTTGGCGATGCCACCGAAATCGAGCCACAATGGCTGGCGCAGGCTGATGCGCCGCGCATCCAGCCAATCGATATCGCGCCAACTCGCCAGCGCATTCGGCACGAACGGCGAATCCGGCCAAGGCAGGTCGCCGCGCGCAACTGCGCGCGCCGCAACGGCCGGATCGAATACACCGCCGCTGCGTTCCGCAATTTGCAGCGCACACCGCAAAACTTCGGCCGTACGCGCATCGAGTTCGACTGCCTCGCCCACGCGCGCGCGATGCACGCGCGCGAGATCGCTTTGCGGTTCGTGGAAACTCATGAGTCGATGCACGTTCGCGACTTCCGCGAACGCTGCATCGATCGCATTAAGCGCGTCCGGCTCGCGCAGACCTTCGACGCGCATCTCGACCAGCGTGCCGAGTGCTGGACGCGCGCGTCGCACGACAGCGCTCATCCGACACCTCGCGCGCCAGGTTTGAGCACGACGTCATAAAGCTTGAGCAAGCGCCGCACGCCTTCCGTCAGATGCCGACACGACAGCGTCGCGCCGGAGATGTTCTTGATCTCGCCTCCGAGCGCGTCCGCATCGGCAGGCGCTTTTCCGACGAACTGCTTGCGCCATGCCGGCATGCGAATCTCGCCGCCATGCGATTCGCGGTATTCGAGCACCTCGACCGAGATCACCGCGCCCGCGGCATCGAGTGCGAGCGCATAGGTGATGAGTTCGCTCTTGCCGATCACCTGATCGACGACCAACCAGCCGAGCGTTTTCGCCTCAGCACGCGCTTCGAAGATGCGCGGCGACCAGCCGGGCGGTGCCTTGAGCCCACCGGCAATGGCATTGTCAGGCGGCGGCAGCGCGCGAAACTCGCTTGCGCCCGCGAATGCCGAGCGCTGCGCCTGTTCCACACTCAGGTACTGCGTCGCGTACGCGACCTGCGCGGTCGCGGCTGCCGCAGCACCAATTGGAATCAGCCAGCGCACTTGCATGTCCACCTCCCCATCAGACCAACGCTCAGCGCGAAGCCCTCTCCCCCAACGATATAGCCGCTGGGGGAGAGGGAGTAAAGACTAGAACTGGTAACCAACGCCGAGGTTATAGCGATTGCCGTAGCCGAGTTCCTCGTTCGCGTTATTGAAATGCTGGTAGTCGACCTTGAACACCACATTGGAATTGAGGAAGTAGTTGAGTCCGGCCGTCCACACGCGCTCGGTCGGCAGCGGCGTGGCGCCGAGGCCTTGCGGCTGCGCAGCGTAGGCCGAAGCGGTGTTGAACGCCTCGTAACGCAGGAATGGCGCGAGCGTCGACTCGCCCCACTGCACCGCACGCCACGCGCCCTGCACGTAACCGCCCCAGAACTCCTTCGGCACCGGCGTCGGCTGGCCAAGGAAGCTGAGGTTCACGTCCTGCGTGTGACTGATCTGTCCACGCACATAGAGCGCCGACAGATCGAACGGGCCCGGCTGCCAGCGCGCATGCACTTCGCCGAGCGTCAAACGCGACTTGTCGACTGGAGGCTCGGTCTGACCCTGGCCGATCTTGCCGGTGAACACGCCGCCGCCAACGAGCAAGCCTGGTACGCCCTGCCAGTTCGCCGCGGCGTAGAGGGACGGATCGCGCGCCTTCGCCAGCTGCAGTTCCTGATGGATCGAGCCGAGCGGCGATTCGCGCCCTTCGCTTGCGGTTGCATCCCACTTGCCGAGATTCGGCCCCGTGCCGATGCCGACGTTCCAGCCGAAGCCGCTGTCGGTGTTGCCGTACAGTGCGACGCCGCCCTCGCGCCAGGTCGACGGGATGATCGCGGTCTCGACGTAGTTGCGCTCGACGCCGTAGTAATTGACCGGCTCGTGATGCTCGTTGAGCAGGCCGAGCGGCACCAGCATCAGGCCCGCGCGCACACCGTAGTTCGCGCCGAGCGCATGTTCGACGTAGAGCTGTTCGACTTCCGACTCGCCCGCATCGCTGGCCGAGGCGATCGCATGCTCCCATTCGAGCTCGCCGTAGACGCGCGTCGCGTCGTCGAACACATGATTGAAGCCGAGTACGGCGCGACGCAGGTCGGCCTGCGCGTCGGCGGCTTTCGCGGTCGGATGGTTGTAGTTGAGTTCGCCATAGCCCCAGAACGAAGTTGTTCCCGCGGCACCACCGCTGGCATTGTTCGACGAAGACGATGCCGCGGCGACGCGCGGGGTGCCCGATGCCGAAGTCGGCACCGCCGCAGGCGTATTGGTCGCGCTGCTCGGCACCGGCGTAGCCGTTGCGTTCGTCGCGGCAGCGGCGGGCAGCGTCTGCGCGTGCATGCCATGCACCTCCGCCTTGAGCGCGGCGACTTCGGCGCGCAGTGCCTCGACTTCCGCGCGCAAGGCGGCATCGTCCGCATGCGCGGGCGCGGCGAACGAGCCGCAGAACATCAGGGTGGCTAGGGCCAGCGAGTTGCGTTGCATCGTCAAAACTCCACTCATACAAAGTAAGAAAACATTTATTCGGAAACTGGCGCGACATCTCGCGCCGGATCGGCCGTGCCGGTCGCGGGGTCGTAGCCGTCGGTCAGCGTGCCGAGGAAGGCGATCACGTCGTCGATTTCGGTCGCGCTCAGCGCCGGCACTTGTCCAGGTTTGCGGTTGTACGGCCCTTCGCTCGTATTGACGTTGCGCGCAAAGGCGACGGGCAGATCGTCGAACTTGCGCGCCACACCGTTGGCGTCGAGCGGATAGAACTTCTGCGGATTCGTATCGCGCTGCACGTAGAACTCGATCGTCTCGCGCAGCGAATCGAAGCGGCCGTTGTGGAAGAACACACGTCGCGTGGCGACATTACGCAGCGTTGGCACCTTGAACGCACCGCACAGATCGGTGCGCGCGGCGAGATCGGTGCGATCTGGTCCGCACAGGCCGAAATCAAAATAGTTCGTGTCCGCGGTCGCCGGGATCGCGCGATTGCGCGGCACACCGAGATTGTCGTAGCTGTAGTCGGTGAACAGCGGCGGTGAATTGTCGGCGCGCGTCGATGGGTGACAGGCCGCGCAATTGCCCTTGTCGGGACGATTGAACAGCACGAATCCGCGCAACTGCTGCGGCGTGAGCATCGCCTTGCGCGCGAGGAACAGATCGAACTTCGATGAGAACGGGCGAAATTCCGGCGCATTGCTTTCGTACGCCGCAAGCGCATAGCGCGCGGCGAAAAACGCGAGTTCGACGTCGCCGAAAATATCCGTACCGAAGTAGGCGCGAAACTGATCCGCGTAGCCCGCGTGCGCGAGCTTTTCGACCACCGCGCCGATGTCCGCATTCGCCATTTCGTGCGGCGCGAGGAACGGCCGCTGCGCCTGCGTTGCGAGATCGGCCGCGCGGCCGTCGCGATTCAGGCCACCGGTCGGCGTACCGTCCTTGGCGAAGAAAAACGGCAGGTTGACGTTGAGGTAACGCAGCGACGGCGTGGCGCGGAATCCGGGTACATCAAGATTAGGTCCGCCGGACTGCACCGCCACCGCGTTGCCCTGCGCATGCGCGTGCGCGGGATCGTGACAGCTCGCGCAGGCCTGCCTGCCTGAAGCGGACAGCGAGGTGTCGCGAAAAATCTTCGCGCCGAGTTCGACCAGTTCGGGATCGGCCGCTGCGGCCTGCGCCACTGCAGTCACAAGAAAAAGCATGATCGAGGAACCGGCACGGCGCGCAAATCGCGGCATGTAAGACAAAATCTGCATGGTCCAATGTTATCGCAAACGAGAACGATTCTCAATTGCCTTCACATTACGAAACCAATGCATGCGTTGTCAATGTCGAATTCGTGTCACGGCCTTCGTCGTAAGGTATGTAAAGCCGTCCTCATTCTCTCGGAGTCATCATGTCCACGAATACCATTCGTCTGCACCGCGTGCTCAAAGCCACGCCCGAGCGCGTGTATCGCGCCTTTCTCGATGCCGATGCGATGGCCAAATGGCTGCCGCCCTATGGCTTTACCGGCAGGGTGCATCAGCTCGATGCGCGCGTCGGCGGCGGCTATCGCATGTCGTTTACGAACTTCACCACTGGCGCGAGCCACGCTTTCGGCGGCGACTATCTCGAACTCGCACCGCACGAACGCATCCGTTACACCGGTGTGTTCGACGACGCGAACCTGCCGGGCACGATGCAGACGACGGTAACGCTGCGCCCAGTATTTTGCGGCGTCGAAGTCGAAGTTGTGCAGGAAGGCATTCCGGCGGCGATTCCACCTGCGGCCTGCTACCTCGGCTGGCAGGAATCGCTGGTCCAGCTCGCCGCGCTGACCGAGCCGGAAATCCGCCAGTGACCGCCATGCAGAAATTACGCGTACAGAGTTTCGCCGTCTCGCTCGACGGTTTCGGTGCCGGACCCGATCAGAGTCTCGAGCACCCACTCGGCGTGCGCGGCCCCGAGTTGATGGAGTGGTTTTTTCACTCGCGCTTCTGGAATCGGATGCATGGCCTCGACGGCGGCGAGGAAGGCACCGACAACGCGATCGCCGAGCAGGGCTTTGCCAACATCGGCGCGTGGATCCTCGGGCGCAACATGTTCGGCCCGGTGCGTGGTCCCTGGCCCGATGAAAACTGGAAAGGCTGGTGGGGTGAGGAACCGCCGTATCACGTGCCCGTATTCGTGCTGAGCCACCATGCGCGCGCCCCATTGGTAATGAAAGGCGGCACGACGTTCCACTTCGTCACCGACGGCATCGAAGCAGCACTCGCGCGTGCGCGCGAAGCCGCGAACGGCGCCGATGTACGCCTCGGCGGTGGTGTCGCGACTATCCGCGAATATCTGCGCGCACGCCTCGTCGACGAGCTGCATCTCGCGCTGCGGCCGGTGTTGCTCGGTCGCGGCGAAAACCTGTTTCACGGCCTCGATCTCGACGCGCTCGGCTACGAATGCCGCAAAAGCGTCGCCGGCGAACGCGCTACGCATCTGTTTCTGCGCCGGCGCGACTGACTCTCGCGAGCCTGTCTGCGGGTTTGAAGATTCGGCGCTAAGATGGATGCTCTGCCCGGATCGATGGCCGCATGCGTATTCGCGCGACCGAAGAACTCGCAATCGCCAGCGCGGATACGTTGCGCGCGCTGGCTGTCGGGCTGCTGACCGGTCTTTTAACCTGGATTGCGATCGATCTGACGCGGCCCGCGGGCGGCGTTACGGTGATCTGGCCGGTCAGCGGAGTGCTCGCCGGCATCCTGCTGACTTCGCCATACCGGCTTTGGCCGATCTATATTGCCGCCGGATTCGCTGCCAATGTTCTTGCGCGCGCGCTGTACGGCGATGCCTGGTTCATGGTCGCGAGCCGCGCGATTGCGAGCACGCTCGAAACCTGCATTGTTGTCTACTCGCTGCGCTTTCTGGTCGGCGACCCGAGCGACCCGGCGAATCTCCCGCTAGTCGGGCGCGTTGCGATGAGCAGTACACTGATCGCCAACGTGTTTTCGGCGTTCCTCGTCGCTGCGACGGCGAGCTTGTTCGGCGCCGCGCACTTCACCTCGACCTATATCGCGTGGTTCGCCTCGCACACGCTGGGCATGGTGATTTTCGCAACCATCGTCGGCATCGCGCGCGAACTAGGCATGAATTTGTTCGGACGCCCGGGACGACGTTGGAGATTCGCGTGCTCGATGGCGCTGGTTGCGGCGACCACCTGGCTCGTGTTTTCGCAATCGCGCTACCCGTTGCTGTTCCTGATCTACCCGCCGCTGTTGTTTGCGGTATTCCGCCATCACTTTGCTGGCTGGGCGATCGGCATCGCGCTCGTAGCGATCATCGCCATTGCGCTGACGCTGCAGGGAACCGGCCCGATGGCCCTGGTCGCCACGGCCACCGCAAAGCCGCACGCGCTGCTGCTGCAAATCTTTATCGCGGTTACCTGTCTCACCACGCTGCCGGTGGGCGTCGTGCTCGCTGAACGCGGACGCCTCGCTGCCGAGTTGCGCGCGAGCGAGCAGCGTCTGCGCGCGATTACCGACAACATGCCCGCGATTATCGTGCAGATCGACGCGGAGCAGAGATATGCCTTCGTCAACGCCGCGTTCTGCCAGACCTTCGGCCTCGCGCCCGAAGCCGTCATCGGCCGCCGCATCAGCGAGGTGATCGATTCCCGGCTCTACGACGGCATCCGCCCGCACATCGAGGCCGCGCTGCGTGGCGAGCACGTGACGTTCGAGGCCGGGATCGAGGTCAACGACCGCTATATCTACCGTCAAGCGAACTACATCCCGGATGTCGCGCCGGATGGCTCGGTACACGGCTTCTATTCGATGACTTACGATATCAGCGAACTCCAAGCGGCCAAGCTGGAACTCGCGCGGCTGGCGCAGCACGACAGTCTGACCGGCCTCGCCAACCGCAACAAATTCAACGACCGCCTCGATTGCGCGCTGGCGAAGCGCTATCGCGACCCTCGACCCATCGCCCTGATCTATCTGGACATTGATTTTTTCAAGCGCATCAATGACAGCTACGGACATGCCGCAGGCGACGCTGTGCTGTGCGAGCTCGCGGCACGCCTGCCACGCAATCTGCGCGCGACCGACCTCGCTGCACGCCTCGGCGGCGACGAGTTCGCCGTGCTGATCGAGGATGCCGATACGCCCGAGGAAACCGAAGTGATCGCACGCAAGCTATGCGCGGCAATGCGACCGCCCTGCATCGTCGACGGCGTCGATGTGTTCTTCAGCGCGAGCATTGGCGTGGGCTTCTGCCGCACACCGCCGACCGCGAAATCCCTCGCGCAGCTCGCAGACAGGGCGCTTTACGAGGCCAAGGCGGCCGGGCGCGATACGTATCGCGTGATCGACGCGGACTAAATGTTTCGCGCCTGACGCGAAGCCGTCCGCGAATGATCTGATTTCATGTGCGATTGCGTTTGTGGGATGGAGTGCGTGATACGCCGATTTTCTGAACGGAGCACCGCTGATGGATGCGCAAGCTTTTTTGACGCCGAGCGAACACGGATTCCGCACTATTTGCCAGATGGCGATCTGCCTCGCGATCGTCGCGCCCGTCTTTGCGGCGCCTCTGCCTGCCAAGCCGGAGCCCTACATCGTCGATGCCTGCCTCGTGCCGGTCTACGTGCAGCTGCGCATTGCCGCGCATGCAGACATGGCCGAACGCAGCTACCGTATCGAGAGCTGCGGCAGCGGACGCAATCTCAATCACGACATCCCGGATGGCGCGTTCGAGGCGCTGTCGTTCACCGGCGTACGCGGTGAGCTGGATATACGCCTGCGACTGCACGAAGGCGACAAAACACTCGCCTACGAGGCGCTCAAGGTCATGCCTGGCGCGAGCGAGCGCACGCTGCAGCGCATCGGTCACGACGACGGTCCCGACGTGACCATCGCGACTGCGCGCGACCCATTCCGCGACTTGCTCGCGCTGCATGTAACGAACACGCCAGCGTATCAGGTCGCCGTCGACATCGCGCGCACCAAGCAACTGCATATCGACGGCATCGAGAATTTCAAGAAAGGCGGGCGCGTCACGTTTGCATTCGACGCCATACCGATGGCGACGGCACTTCAACTACTAGGCGAAATTTCCGACCGGGACATCGTGCGTACTGGCGAGCGCGACTACGTGGTGTTGAACCCGCCATACCGTTTCCCCGACGGATGGAAAGCGCTGGCGGCCGCACGCGACAAGGCCAGCAAGCACGATCAGGCTGCGATCGAAGACAGGATGCTGCCCCTGGTCGACACGCCGAAGCAGCGCGAGGACATCGAGCCGTTCCAGCTCGGCGCGCTGCGCGAACTGCGCGAATGGGCCGAGCATCGTCA
The DNA here is from genome assembly GCA_964509025.1 of uncultured Rhodanobacteraceae bacterium. GTDB lineage: Bacteria > Pseudomonadota > Gammaproteobacteria > Xanthomonadales > Rhodanobacteraceae > Rudaea. The sequence goes on along the minus strand of CAZDWH010000025.1, from coordinate 8,310 downwards.
CGATTCCGCTCGCGTCATCGCAATCGATCGACGCATCGTCGCACTGCTGAAATTGCGCAGCTACGATACCGGGCGCGACACCGTCTACGCCGATGCACTGAGCCAGTTGGCCGACGCGCTGGAGCAGCACGGCGACACAAGCGAGGCTTCGACCTTGCTGGCTCAAGCCGTGGCGATCATCGAACGCGCCGACGGGCCGCAGAGCCCCAGCCTGGTCAAGCCGCTGCTGCAACAGGTGACGCTCGCGCAACGTCAGGGCACGAAAGATTCCGTGCACGACCAACTGGCGCGCGCGGTAGCCCTCGCCGATCCCGAGGACCGGCTGCTCGCGCTGCTGCAACTCGCTTCACTTCAGGCCGAGGAAGGCCACTACGGCGACGCCGCCACGACACTCGATCGATCCTATCCGTTGCAACCAAAGAAATATGGAAGGTGGTACGACGAAAACGATAGGGAGGACCCGTTCAAGATTGGCTCTCAGTTCGTAAATCTTGAGAGCAAGGTGATTCAGCACTTGCCAGTAAACCAGGCCGAATTTCGCCAGCGGCGCCTTGTCGCAGTGGAGACGCTTCGGTTCGGTGCAGACAGTTTTTCCGCCGCGTATGAGACTTACGCGCTGGGTCGCAATCTGCTGCTGCAGGAAAAATTCGACGCGGCTGCAAAGGAGTTTGAAAGCAGCCTGAACTATGCCGCGAAGCAGCCTGAACCGCCGTTCTATTTCGCTGATGCGCTGCAGCAATTTGCAACGATCCAGTTGAAGCAACGCGATTTCGCAGGCACCGCGCACACCTGGCAGGACATGGCGGCACTACGCGCGAAGGTCTACGGCTCGCATCATGCGCGCGTCGCCCTCGCCTTTCGCGAAGTGGCCATGCTCGACGTGCTCGCGGACCGCAGTGCGGACGTGCAGAATGCCGCGCGAGCCGCGGACGAGGCTGAAGCAGGAAAACATGCGTCGCGACCGTTGCCTCCCTTCGCCAAGGCGGCAGACGATCTGAAAGATGGACTCGCTTTCGATCTGGTTGGCGATATCCTCGAGCAGTTGCGTGTTGACACCGCCAAGCTCACCACACTCGACGACCGCTCACGCGTGCGAGACGCCGCGCTCGCGTTGCAATTGGAAGCTCTTGCACAAACCGAGTTGCGTGTGCAAAACGATAACGAGATTGCTACGTTTCACTACATCCTTGCAGCAGAATTGCTCGGTCTCAGCCGTGGTCGCGATGACGCGCAGACACGGCGCGCGACGAGGCGCGCGGACGAGTTGTGCGACCGCTTCGGGCAAAAGGGCATGGCGCAAAGGCTGTGCCAATCCATGGCGATGGAGCGCTGGATCATCCACACGTCGCCCGAGCCAGCCGGATAATCCGTCACCACTTCAAGCCGCAACCGCAACGAACGCCGGAAGCAAGAAGGCCGCGCTCGCTAGCCTCGATCGTCGCGCGTATAAACCGCGCCATTTGCAACGATAACCGGAAACTTCGCGATCGGCTCGTAGGCCGGCGGACACATCGCCGCGCCCGTGCGCAGGTCGAAACGCGCACCGTGGCGCGGGCACTCCACTTCGAAGCCGTGCACTTCGCCGCCGGCGAGTTCGCCACCATCGTGCGTGCAGATGTCCTCGACAGCGTACAACTCGCCATCGATATTGAACACCGCGATCGCGACATCGCGATCCCAGACGACCTTGAATTCGCCCGACAGCAGCTCACCGCGAGCGCAGACGCGGATCCAGTCAGCCAACTCGCTCACAATGGCTTCACCAGCAGCTCGAAGCGCAGGTCGTCACGTTTTGGAATACCGAATCTCTCGTCGCCATACGGGAACGGCTTGTAGATGCCGCTGCGGCGATAACCGCGGCGCTCGTACCAGGCGATCAGTTCGTCACGCACCGAGATCACGGTCATCTGCATTTCGCGGCAGCCGAAGTCTTCGCGCGCGACGCGCTCGGCCTCGCTCATCGCGAGCTTGCCGACACCGCCGCCCTGCAGCGCCGGATCGACCGCAAACATGCCGAAATAGCAGGCGTCGCCCTGCTTTTCGACATGACAGCATGCAAGCATGCGCGTGCCCTGTCGTTCGCGGCGCTCGAAGATCAGCACGCGGCTGCCCGGCTTGGCGATCGTCTCGGCGAGGCCATGCGGATCGATACGTTGCCCGTCGAGCAGGTCGGCTTCGGTGGTCCAGCCCGCACGGCTCGCGTCGCCGCGGTAGGCCGAGGTGACAAGCGCAACGAGCGCGGGAATGTCGGCCGAGGCCGCAGTGCGAAACGCGATGGCGTCCGCGGGACGATCGAGCGTAGTGTTCATGGTGCTGAGATTCCGGGTTTCGAATCGGTTTCGGTGGTCGCAGAGGCATCACCGGCCAGCGCCGCGCGCAAGGTCGCGAACGGCAGCAGCGCGCATTTGCGCCGCGACGGATATTGCGCGAGCGCGGCAAACGCATTCAAGTCGCCGAGTGCGGCGTCGCCTGCCGCGGCGCCCGCGATCACGCGCGCGAATTCCGTTTCGAGTTGCGCCAGTGCCACGGCATCGAGATCGATCGCGCGCTCGCCAAGCATCGACGCACTCGCGCGCGCGAGCGCGCAGGCTTCGCCGCGAAAGCGCAGATCGGCAATGCGCCCCTGCGCCACGCGCACGTCGACATGCAACGCGTCGCCGCAGAGCGGATTGGCGCCGTCGGCCCGGTGCGTCGCGTGTTCGAGCACGCCGAAACGCCGTGGCGCGCGGCTGTGTTCGAGCACGAGTTGCTGGTAGGGCGATGGCAAGGTCATGCGGCGATTCTGCCGTAGCTGCTGGCAATTTTCACGCTTGCGCCGCCCCATTGCTGCTATCGTTTGCATCATTCGCCGCCAGAGGTTCGCTGCCATGACTCACGTCAATCGTCAGTTCCGTCTAGCCGCGCGTCCGCTCGGGCTGCCCAAACGCAGCGACTTCAATCTTGTGTCGGAACCAGTGCCCGAACCGGGCGAAGGCCAGTTCGTCGTGCACAACGCCTATATCTCGCTCGATCCCGCGATGCGCGGCTGGATGAACGAAGGCAAGTCCTATGTGCCGCCGGTCGGCATCGGCGAGGTGATGCGCGCCTATGCCGCGGGCGAAGTGATCGCCTCGAAGCATCCACAATTTCCGGTCGGCAGCCGCGTCGCGGGCGTGTTCGGCGTGCAGGAATATGCGCTGTCCGACGGCAAGGCGGCACGCGTCGTCGACACCGCGCTCGCTCCGCTACCGACCTACCTCAGCGCGCTCGGCATGACCGGCATGACCGCCTGGTTCGGATTGTTCGATGTCGGTGCGGCGCAGCCGGGCGACACCGTCGTCGTTTCCGCCGCCGCGGGTGCGGTCGGCAGCCTGGTCGGACAGATCGCGAAGATCCACGGCTGCCGCACGGTCGGCATCGCGGGCGGCGCGGACAAGTGCCGCATGCTGCTCGACGACTACGGCTACGACGCCGCCATCGACTACAAGCACGAGGATGTGGCCGCCGCGCTGAAGCAGCATTGTCCACAAGGCATCAACGTATACTTCGACAATGTCGGCGGCGAGATCCTCGAGGCGGCGCTCGCGCGCCTCGCATTGCACGCGCGCGTGGTGATCTGCGGCGCGATTTCGCAATACAACATCACTACAGGCGTCAAGGGTCCGGCGAATTATCTGGCCCTGCTGGTCACGCGCTCGCGCATGCAGGGCTTCGTCGTATTCGACTATGCGAGCCGTTATGGCGAGGCTGCTCAAGCCATGGGCGGCTGGCTTGCGCAGGGCAAACTCAAGTCGCGCGTGGACGTCGTCGACGGCTTCGAGACCTTCCCAGACACTCTGCTCAAGCTGTTTCGCGGCGAAAACACCGGCAAGTTGATTTTGAAAGTTTGAGCGGTTGGATCAGGCGAGGAGTTTTCTGACTTTCGCAATTCCGGCGACGAATGCGTCGATCTCCTCGCGCGTGTTGTAGAACGCAAGCGAAGCACGCGCGGTCGCGGGCACACCGTAAAACTGCATCAGCGGATGCGCGCAGTGATGACCGGAACGCACGGCAATGCCTTCATGATCGAGCAGGGTCGCGAGATCGTGCGCGTGCACGCCATCGATCAGAAACGAGAACACCGCTGCCTTGTCTTTCGCCTCGCCGAACAGGCGCAGACCCGGAACGGATTTGAGCGCCTGCGCCATGTAGTCACGCAATTCGGTCTCGCGCGCGCCGATGCGATCGAGGCCGAGCTCGTTGACATAGTCGATCGCCGCACCGAGGCCAACGAAGCCCGCGATATTCGGCGTGCCCGCCTCGAACTTGTGCGGCACGTCGGCGAACGTGGTGCCGTCGAAACTCACCGTGCGGATCATCTCGCCGCCGCCGAAGAACGGCGGCATCGCATCGAGCAGCTCGCGCCGCGCCCACAGCAAGCCGGTGCCGGTCGGACCGAATAGCTTGTGCCCGGTGAATACGTAGAAATCGCAGCCGAGCGCCTGCACGTCGATCGGCAGATGCGGCGCGGCCTGCGAGCCGTCGACGAGCAGCGGGACTCCGCGCGCGCGGCAGGCTTTCGCGAGTTCGCGCACCGGGTTGATCGTGCCGAGCACGTTCGACACATGCGTGATGCCGGCGAGCTTGACCTTCGGCGTCAGGCGCTTGATGAATTCCTCGACGATCAGTTCGCCGCTCTGCGTGATCGGCGCGGCGACGACCTTCGCACCCGTGCGCTGCGCAACGAGCTGCCACGGCACGATGTTGGCGTGATGCTCCATCGTCGTGACGAGAATCTCGTCGCCGGGCTGCAGGCGCGGCAGCGCATAACTGTAGGCGACGGTGTTGGTCGCCTGCGTCGTGCCGCTGGTGAAGATCACTTCGTCGCGCGACTTGGCATTGATGAAGCGCGCAAGCTTGTCGCGCGTCGCCTCGTAGGCACTCGTCGCTTCCTCGCCGAGCGTATGCACCGCGCGCGCGACATTCGCATTGTGGCAGCGATAGAAATCATCGACCGCCTCGATCACCTGGCGTGGCTTCTGCGAAGTGTTGGCGTTGTCGAGATAGACCAGCGGCTTGCCGTGCACTTCGCGCGCGAGCAGCGGGAAGTCGGCGCGCACACGCTGCACATCGAGCGGCGCAGAAGTCTTCGGCTGTGCGTTCATGCATTGACCTCGGCGAGACGCGGCGCGAGCAGGCCCGCAATATGTTCGCGCAGCCACGGCTGCGGAATGCGATCGAGCGCCGCTGCGCAGAATGCGCCGACGAGAAGGCGCTTGGCCTCGGCTTCTGGTATCCCGCGCGAACGCAGGTAGAACAACGCGCGCTCGTCGATCTGGCCAACGGTCGCACCGTGCGCAGCCTTCACTTCGTCGGCATAGATTTCGAGCACCGGCTGCGTGTCGATCTCGGCCAGCGACGACAGCAGCAGGTTCTTGTTCGACAACTGCGCGTCGGCGCCATCCGCGCCCTGCGCAACCGTGATCGCGCCATGGAAAATTCCGCGCGCACGCTGGTCGGCCACGCCACGCCATACGATATCGCTCGCCGTGTCGCGCGCGATATGACGGATGTCGAGCTGCGTGTCCGCGTGCTCGCGCCCGCGCAAGGCGAACACGCCGCGCGATTGCAGCCGCGCCCGTTCGCCGGCAAGTTCGACTTGCAGATCGAGGCGCTGCAGACGCCCGCCGAGCAGCACATGGGTCGCGTGCAGTTCCGCTCTGGCCCCCACACGCGCATCGACTCCGCGATACAGCACCGCCGAATCCGGCAGCTCGCACAGGCTCACGAGGTCGAGCTGCGTCGCGGCGGCAAGTTCGAATTGTCGATGCAGCGCACCGAGCACTACCGCACCAGCTGCGCCGAGATGCTGCTCGATCACACCCGAGCGTCCATTCACGATCGCCACCGAGACATTTGCCTGCCAGCGGCTCGGCTGCGCCGACGGCACGCTGACGTAGACCACATGCACCGGCTCGTCGACCTCGCCATCGATGCGGATCGACCAGGTATTGCCGGCAGTCTCGCCGACCGTGAACGTCGCGCCGAGCTTCGACACGTCGGAATGTTTTTCGGAAAACCCACCGTTGACGAAAACGACGCGATGGCCCTGTGTTTGCGGCCAGTCGAACCGCGCGCGCAAGTCATCCGGTAGTGCGGCTTGCGTGTCGGCCGCGATGAATTCCTGCTGCGACAAGGCGCGCAATGCGGGCTTGCTGTAGCGCCACGACTCCTCTCTCTCGCGCACGTCTCCGCGGCCGAAGTCTTCAAGCAGATCGTGTGCTGCGGCTGCCATTACGCGGCTCCGGCGCCGATCTGACCGGGCACGTGACGCTCGCCCACCCAGGCATAGCCATGCGCTTCAAGCTGCAGCGCGAGCGACTTGTCGCCACTCTCGACGATGCGTCCGTCCGCAAGCACGTGCACGAAATCCGGCACGATGTAGTCGAGCAGACGCTGGTAATGCGTGATCACGAGGAAGGCGCGCTTCGGATCGCGCATCGCGTTGACGCCGTCGGCGACCATCTTGAGCGCGTCGATATCGAGACCCGAGTCGGTCTCGTCGAGAATCGCGAGCGCAGGCTCGAGCAGCGCCATCTGGAAAATCTCGTTGCGCTTCTTCTCGCCGCCGGAGAAGCCTTCGTTGACAGCGCGATGCAGGAGCTCATCTTTGAGATGCAGCACGGCGAGCTTTTCGCGCACGAGCTTGAGGAACTGCATCGAGTCGAGTTCCGTCTCGCCGCGATACTTGCGCTGCGCGTTCAGCGCCGCGCGCAGGAAATAGGTGTTGTTCACGCCCGGAATCTCGACCGGATACTGGAACGCGAGGAACACGCCTTCAGCCGCGCGCTGCTCGGGCTCGAGTTCGAGCAGATTCCTGCCGTTGTACTCGATGCGCCCCTGCGTGACCTCATAGCCTTCGCGTCCCGCAAGCACATTACCGAGCGTCGACTTGCCCGCGCCGTTCGGCCCCATGATCGCGTGCACTTCGCCCGCGTTCACTTCGAGCGAGAGCCCTTTGAGGATTTCCTTGCCCGCGACGCGGACGTGCAGATTGTCGATTTTCAGCATGTTCATAAGCTCGTTTCGGACCGTCGCAGCACGACGTAGGTGAAGGGCTGCACGCTGTCCCAAGGGGTGTGATGTTCTTCGCGTGCCGTGCTCACGCACGCGAACGCGGGCGCGAAGGTTGCGGCGAGCGCTTCGGCGTCATAACGCTGCGCAGGCAGGCCGCTGCAACGCTCGGGGCCGTCGGAGGCGAATGTGGCGATGATCGCGTAGCCGCCTACGCGCACCGCCTGCGCAGCCTGTGCGACGTAACCCTGGCGCGCCTCGCGATCGACCAGGAAATGGAAGACCGCGCGATCGTGCCAGAGCGCGTAATGCGCCGCCGGCAAATCCGCTTCGAGTACGTCGCCGACACGCCAGTGCACGCGCGCCGCGTCGGCACCGAGGCGTGCACGCGATGCCGCAAGCGCTGGCTCGGCCAGATCGAGCACCGTCACATCGCCGCATCCGCGCGCAAGCAGATCGTCGACGAGCGTCGCGCGTCCACCACCGATATCGATGACCGGAGCGGGCGGCGGCAGACGCAAGTCGTCGATCAGGCGCAACGACGTGTCCAGATGCGCACGAAACCAGCTCGTTTGCGCCGCGGACTTGTCGCGATAGACCGCTTCCCAGTGCTGCTGCAGGGCATTCATCCGACGGCGCCTTCGAGCGACACTTCGAGCAGCTTCTTCGCCTCCACCGCAAATTCCATCGGCAGCTCGCGGAACACCTGCTTGCAGAAGCCGTCGACGATCATCGAAACCGCGTCTTCCTCGCCGATTCCGCGTGAGCGGCAGTAGAACAGCTGGTCATCGGAAATCTTCGACGTGGTCGCTTCGTGCTCGACGATCGCGCCGGGATTCTTCACCTCGATGTACGGGAACGTATGCGCACCGCACTGCTTGCCGATCAGCAGCGAATCGCATTGCGTGTAGTTGCGCGCGCCCTCGGCGCCCTTCTCGACTTTCACCAGGCCGCGATAGGTGTTCTGTCCATGCCCCGCGCTGATGCCTTTCGAGATGATCTTCGACTTCGTGTTGCGGCCGATATGGATCATCTTGGTGCCGGTGTCGGCCTGCTGGCGATGATGCGTCAGCGCGACCGAGTTGAACTCGCCGACGGAATCGTCGCCGCGCAGTACGCAGCTCGGATATTTCCAGGTGATTGCCGAACCGGTTTCGACCTGCGTCCAGGAAATCTTCGAGCGCGCGCCGCGGCAATCGCCGCGCTTGGTGACGAAGTTGTAAATGCCGCCGACGCCGTTCTCGTCGCCCGGATACCAGTTCTGCACGGTCGAATACT
>CAZDWH010000024.1:0-22414 GCA_964509025.1 uncultured Rhodanobacteraceae bacterium | reverse complement strand
CCGACCTTGTTGCTCGCGCCGAGCGCGGCGAGGATGGTCTTGCGCACCTGCTGCGACCAGGACAGATCGACCTCGCCCTTGAGGCGCACGAGCACGTAATCGCCGAGCGTCTCGCTGGTACATACGTTATTCACGGTTCGTTCTCCGCCTTCAAATGTTTTTGCATCACGAGCTTGTTGCCTCTCCTGCTCGGCAGCGGCTCGACATGCCACGCATCCATGACCTGGTCGATCAGCGCCACGCCCATACCGCCGGCCTTGCATTCGGACAGGTCGCGCGGGCGGATGCTGGTGGGATCGACACAGGGCGCCTCGTCGCGCAGCTCGAAGCCGAGCATATCGCGCTCGCGTGTCAAACGCAGGGCGATGCTGCCGGGCTCGCAGTCGCGGTAGGCGTGCCGGATGATATTGGTGCAGGCCTCGTCGACCGCGAGCACGAGACGATCGCGCAATTCGGGCGCGACTTCCTGCGCGTCGAGCACGGTTCGCAGCTGCGCGCGCACCTGGCGCATTTCGCCTGCGCGAGCGGGAAAATTCAGTTCGAGCAAGGTCTGCGCTGTCATGCCGCGCGGCTCCTGCAACAGCAGGAACGTCGTATCGTCGACCAAGTCTAGCCGCTTCAGATCGCCGATCAAGGCAGCGAGGCGCGTCTCGGGCGCGAGCGCCGCATGGCGCTGGATGATCGCGCGCAGGCCGTCGGCACCGAGCGTCGCACGTTGCTTGTCGCGCGCATCAGTCGCGCCGTCAGAGAAGAAATACAGCGCGCGCGCGCCAAGCTCGATACGCTGCTCGCCGTAGTCCGCGTCGGCGAGGATGCCGAGCGGCGGGCCATCCGCGCCGATTTCATGAAACGCACCGCCGTCGTGCAGCAGCGCCGGCGGAAAACCCGCACTGGCGAATTCGACCACGCCGCTGCGCGCATCGTAGCGCCCGACCACGGCGCAGACGAAGCGTCCATTTTGCAGCGTTTTACACAATTCCGCATTGACGTGACGCAGCCAGGTGCCCGGTGCGGGTGCCTCGTTGCCGACCCAACGCAACAGGCTCGCGACGCGCACCATCAGAAACGCCGCATCGAGCCCTTTGCCGGAAATATCCCCGATGAAAAATGCGATGCGTCCCTGCCCGTGTTCACCATCCGGCAAATCGAAATAGTCGTAGAAGTCGCCGGAAATTTCATGCGCCGGCAGGTTCACGCCGATCAGCGGAAAACGCCCCCGCCGGCGCTTGGGCAGCAGCGATTTCTGGATCGAGCGTGCGAGCTCGAGTTCGCGCCGGATGCGTTGCTGCTCGACGATCGACGCAGCAAGCTGCGCGTTGCTGATCGCCAGCGCGGTCGGCGCGGCGATCAGGCGCAGCAGCTCCGCATCGCCCGCGTCGAACAGACCGCCGCCGCGGCGGTTGATTACCTCGATCGCGCCGATAGGTCCCTGCGCGGTGGCGAGCGGCACACACAGGATCGAGCGCGTGACGAAGCCGGTTTCCGCGTCGACGCGCGCATTCACGCGTGCGTCGCGCTGCGCGTCGAGCACGAGCTGCGGCGCGTTTTCCGCGACCGTGCGCCCGACCACGCCCTGCCCGACTTCGAGTTTCAGGCCGCTGATGTCGACCGGCCCGACGCAGATGCGGCATTCGAGCAGACCGCTCGCGCGATCGATCAGGAACATCGACGCGGCCTCGGCCTGCATGAAATCCGCAATGCGTTCGACCGCCAGTTCGAGCGTCTTGCGCAGATCGAGCGAAACGGCGAGCGCCTGGCTCAGGTCGGCAAGAAAGCTCAGCGCACGTTTTTCCTGCGCCTGCACCATCGCCACGCCGACGGGCGCATTCGCGACCGCGCCAGCGCGCCGCATGTTCACGGCGGCGGGCTTTCCCGCGTTTCGTCCGCACGTCCGTCGCGGCGGCCACGCATGCGGCGCATGCCCCATAGGGTCATCAAGGGACCGGAAAGCACATACAGGACGGCGATGCCGAACAACATCTTGGCGGGTTGCAGATACAGGGCAACCAGCACCACGACCACGAGCGGAATCCAGAAGAACGGCACCTTGTCCGACTTCGGCCCGGACTTGAAACTCCAGTAGCGCACGCGGCTGACCATCAGGCCACCTGCCATGACCGTCAGCACCGGCGCGACGTATTGCACCATCGTGCCGTCGAGGCCGATGTCGCTCGCCGCCCACAGGAACGACATCAGCAATCCCGCCGCCGCGGGACTGGCAAGGCCCTGGAAATAGCGCTTGTCGGCCACGCCGACCTGAGTATTGAAGCGCGCCAGGCGCAGCGCGGCGCAGGCGGCATAGATGAAGGCCGCACTCCAGCCGATCTTGCCCCACAGCGGACCATAGACCTTGAGCGTCGACAGCGACCAGGTGTACATCACCAGCGCCGGCGCGAGCCCGAAGCTGCACATGTCCGAAAGCGAGTCGTACTGCACCCCGAATGCGCTCTGCGTATTGGTCAGGCGCGCCACACGACCGTCGAGCGAATCGAGGATACCGGCGACGAACACCGCGATCGCCGCATCGACATGGCGGCCGCCGATCGCTGCGATCACGGCGTAGAAGCCAGAAAACAGCGCGGCGGTGGTGAACAGGTTCGGCAGCAGATAAATGCCGCGGCGCGGTTTGGGCTGGGTGTCGGGGCTGGATTCCATCCGGGCCTTAGGGTCTCATGGACCCCAGATAAAAAGATTGCGCAAAGTGTACCGCAAGCTTCGCCTGGCGCTAGAATCGGCAGCAGGGGAAGGCTGTAAGCTACACGGTAACTTGGACTCGTTTCTTCAGGAGTTGCCTCATGAACAAGATTTTGTTTGTCGCCCTGGCTTGCGCCGCGGGCCTTGCCCATGCCGGCGATCTGTATAAGTGGACCGACGCGCAAGGCGTGCAGCATTTCTCGGACACGCCGCCGCCGCAGAGCCAGGTCGCTCCCGCGCAGGTCACAGTCGATCGCAACAAGATCAGTGACGCCGACAGCACGCTTTACGCGGCACCCAAGACCGACGAGAAGGGCACCGCACCCACTCCACCTCCGGCACCCAGCGCGCCCACGGCAGCGGCAGCATCGAACAACGACATCGGGCGCGCGTGCGACCAGGCGCGTTCCAATCTGCGGCTGCTGCAAGGCAAAACCGCGGTGGCGGATGCCTACGGCAAGGTGCTCGACGACAAGGCCCGCGCGGCCGCGCTCGAACAGGCACAGCGTTCTGCCAACGCCTGTCGCTGACGCACGATGAGGTCGCGGCTGTCGCATGGCCCATCTGCCGCGCGTATCGGCGGGCGCGCTTTGCCGTGGATTCTCGCCGCGATCGCGATTGCCGCATCGGCCTGGTGGTATCTCGCGCCGCAGACCCTGCCTGCCGCACTGCGCGGCGCGCTGCCTGCCTCGCCCAAGGCGCCGCCAGAAGTATACAAATGGACTGACGACAAGGGCCGCGTGCAGTTCACCTCGACGCCGCCGACCGACCGGCCCTACGAAACACTGCGCTACGACCCGAACGTCAACGTCGTGCCAAGCGTTACGCCGCCACCGCGATAGGCTCTTCGAACTCTCCGCGCACCCGGGAGTTGCACCCGGGGCGCATGCAGCAGGCTTACAGCTGTCCGATGGTCGAGGTAGGCACGCCGTCCGCGGCATTACCGGCGACGCGATTGTTGCCGAATGAAACCAGCGTACCGCCCAGCGTCGTCTCCAGACCCGTGGCATTGCCTGTGATATGCATGCCGGAGAGCCGCGTGGTCGCCAGGCCCTGCGAGGAAATTCCGACCGTGCCATTCAACGAAGACGATCCGCCTTCGATCGAAAGCTTCGCCGCGTTCACGCCGCCAAAGGCTACGAATCCGCTGTTGGTGTTGTTGGTAGATACGCTGTTCTCGACCAACACGGTGGAATTGTCCTCGACGCGCAATCCACGCAGATTGAATTGCATGACCGAGTCCGAGACGGTCACGTTGACCTTGGTGCCGGCGCCGCTGGGATGCACGAAGATCGCGCCGCCGTTGTTGTTGTACAACGAAGTTCTCACGACCGTCACCTTGCTGGTTCCGGTGGACGGATTGATGTCGATTCCTTGCTGCGAGAACCCAAAAATCTTGCAGTTCTCGATATTGAGGGCGCCGCCGCTGATGAAGCGTATGCCGTTGATGCCGGCAAGCGCCGCGTTGGAGCCATTGCCCAGAAGACCATCCAGTTCGATATCGCGAATCATCACGATGTCGGTCGGCTGCGCCGCGACGACAATGCCGTTGGTGCCGGCGACAAGAACAGACGAAGTTCCGCCTTTGCCCACAATGGTGATGGACTTGGTGATCGTCAACGCACCGAAGCCGCCCGGATCGAGGGCATCGATTTCACCGCCGGGCGCGGTTTTCGAGATCGCACCAGCCCAGGTCTTGCATGGCGCGGTGCGGCTGCATGGATCGGCGTCGTTGCCCACGCCGGAGACCCAGGTACGTGAAGCTTGGGCGTGCAAAGCAGTAACGCAGGCGAGTTGCAGCAAAACCAGCAACGCCACCCGACCGACAAATCGACTGTACATGGCAAACTCCCGAAGTGATGGCACAAGTGCGAGCACTGTAGTCGGCGCCCATGCACACGAACCGGACGGGTTTCGCCGTGATTCTGCGACTCGGTTCACAATAGCCATGTAACCTGCGCCTTGCGTGCGCAAATTCATGCGATTGGTCGGCATGGTTTGCAGCCGCTACAATCGCGGGCCCTTTGTCCTCCCTGCGAACGCACGCATGCGCCTGTCCAAGTTCCACCTCGCCACCGTCAAGGAAGTCCCCGCCGACGCGGAAATCGCCAGCCACCGGCTGATGCTGCGCGCGGGCATGCTGCGCAAACTCGCCGCCGGCCTGTACACATGGTCGCCACTCGGCCTGCGCGTACTGCACAACGTCGAGACCGTGGTGCGCGAGGAAATGGATCGCGCCGGCGCGCTGGAGCTGCTGATGCCGACGATCCAGCCGCGCGAGCTGTGGGAGGAGACCGGACGCTGGCAGAAGTTCGGCGGCCAGCTCCTGAAGATCAAGGATCGCAAGGAGGCCGAGTACTGCTACGGCCCGACCGCTGAGGAAGTCATCACCGACTACGCGCGCGCCGAGCTGAAAAGCTACAAGCAGTTGCCGATCAATTTTTACAATATTCAGTGGAAGTTCCGCGACGAAATCCGCCCGCGCTTTGGCGTGATGCGCGCGCGCGAATTCCTGATGAAGGACGCGTACTCGTTCCATCTCGACGAGGCTGATCTCGACCGCGAATACGACAATATGTATGCGACCTATGCGCGCATCTTCACGCGCCTCGGTCTGAAATTCCGCGCGGTGCAGGCCGACGCCGGCGCGATCGGCGGCAGCCGCACGCATGAATTCCAGGTGCTCGCCGATTCGGGCGAGGACGCGATCGCGTTCTCCGATGGTTCCGACTACGCCGCAAACGTCGAACTCGCTGAAGCTCTCGCGCCGCCCGCGCGTACGGGCGCGAAAGAGGCGATGCGCGATGTGCCGACTCCGGGCAAGACGACCTGCGCCGAAGTTGCCGCCCTGCTCGGCATCGGTATCGAGCACACGGTAAAATCGGTTGTCGTCGTCGGCGACAACGGTCTCGTGCTTGCGCTGGTGCGCGGCAATCACGAGGTCAACGAGGTCAAACTGAAGAAGCTAACGGGCCTAGCCGAATATCGCCTCGCGACCGAGCAGGAAATCCTCGATGCACTCGGCTGCAAGCCCGGCTATTTGGGCCCGGTGGGCATCGATCGCAAGAAAGTCAGCGTCGTTGCCGACAGAACCGTCGCCGCAATGGCCGACTTCATCGTCGGCGCGAACAAGCCCGACTTGCACATCGCCGGCGTCAACTGGGGCCGCGATCTGCCCGAGCCCGACGCCGTCGCCGACATCCGCAGCGTAGTCGCAGGCGACCTCTCGCCCGACGGCAAAGGTACGCTGCAGCTTGCACGAGGCATCGAAGTCGGCCATGTGTTCGCGCTCGGCACCAAGTATTCCGACGCGATGGGTGCGACCGTGCTCGACGCCGACGGCAAGAACCGTGCAATGCCAATGGGTTGCTACGGCATCGGTGTGTCGCGCATCGTCGCCGCAGCGATCGAACAGAATCACGACGACGCCGGCATCATCTGGCCCGCGCCGATGGCGCCGTGGCGCGTCGCGATCTGCATGATCAACCCGAAGAACGACACCAAGGTGACGGAAGCCGCCGAGGCGTTGTATCGCGAACTCAACGACGCCGGCATCGAAGCCGTGCTCGACGACCGCGGCCTGCGTCCTGGCGCGATGTTCGCCGACATCGAGCTGATCGGCATCCCCCACCGCGTGGTGATTTCCGAGCGCGGCCTCGCTGCGGGCACGTTCGAATATCGCGGCCGGCGCGATGCGGAGAGCCGCAACCTGAGTCGCGAGGAAGTGCTGGCGCTGCTGCGCGCTTAAACTATTGTTTTGGAGCCAGCAGCGCGATCTGTTTAAGCGAATAAGCTAGTTGCCACGCATGAACAGAAGCGATTCATGGTTATCGGGATCCCCGATGCCGACTTGTAATTTGAAAGGCGCTACCTTGCCTTTCAATAAAATAGACGAAGCATGGTAAATACCCGGCTCTAGACTTCCACCGGCCACGATGTCGAGTGTTACGCCATAACCAAAGTCGGTAGTCTCGATTTGCCAAGTGCCACGGCCCGCAAGAAAGGAATGCTTCGTGGGCGGGTCCATCACATAGCAATCCGGCATACCCTCAACAAAAACTTCGCCGTTGGCACGCAGCTCTATAAAACTGCGAGGTGTTGAAACGTAGTGCTTCTCACGTGCCAGGAAGTCGGACGACTCCCTGGAAAGCGCATAAGTGCCCACGATCTCTGCCTGCCTAGGCATTCCTGAGGGGCCGGTCGAGCAGCCAGCCACGATCGTCGCTATGCCCATCACATAGTTACGCAGATGGCACACGATGCTGCTACCGATCAATGAGCCTGCGCAACCGCACCACCAGCGACTCCCCGCTGCCATGCTGGCGTTTCAATTCCGCCAGCTCGGTCTTGCGCCGCTCCGCGATCCTGACTTCCCAGCGCTGCTTGACCTGATTTTTCTCGACCGCGGAGCGCAGCTGCGCGCGGTAGTCGTCGGGCAGGGATTCGCGCAGCAGCGTGTTTTCCTCGCGCGCGAGATAGCGACCGATGTCGTCGAATAAGGTCTCGTTGAGTGCGCCGAGCGAGACGCTCTTGGCCGCGTTGCCGAAGCCGTCGATGTTGCTGAAGCTCATGCGCAGCACCGGCGCATCCGCGTCGGCGACGAACGTCGCCAGTGCGGCGATGCGCCCGCGCGCGCGGAACGTAGCCGCGAGCATTTCGCCATTCTGACCCTTCTTCACGTCGGACATCTGCCCGGCGAGCTGATAGCGGCCGAACGTGCCGGATAGCGCCTTGACCTTGATCCCTTCCACTTCGACCGCCGGGCAATCCTCGGGCGCGACCTCGCAATGGAAGGCGATGCGGATTTCGTGCGAATCCGCCTGCACGGTCTGCGTCAGTTCGTAGTCGTGGTTGCAGTAGGCGACGATTTGCCCATAACCGGGCATCGCGTAGCGCCAGGGCTTGGCCGGCTGCAGCGTCTTGAGGTTCGCGACCAGGCGCACGAGATATTCGCTCAGTGCGTTGGTGCGCGGCGCGATCTGGTTCTTGAAGAATTCCTCGCGCGCGAGCTTGCGCTGCTGCACGTCGCCCGCCGTGAGCTTGAGCCTTTTCGCTTCCTGTTCGAGTTCGTCGAGCAGACTCACGGCGTTTCTCGTCCCAAGGCGTGTTGCGTTGCGTACAAGTTAACGCGCGGCGCGTCGCACGACAACCCCAGGCCCGATCGCGGCGATCGCGACCGGCCGCGTGCGGAGCCGCCGCAAAGTCCGAATCCATTCCGGCTATTTATTTTTCCCGGATGCAATGGCATGCTGAATCGGCATTGCATTGTTTGTTTTACTTCGCAGGGAAATACATGGCTATTGATTTGAAGGGCTTGTCGCAAAACCAGCTCAACGACCTGATTGCGCGCGCCGAATCGCGCAAAGGCGAACTGGCGCGCGAAAAAATCGGCAAGGTACGCGAAAAAATCATCGCGCTGGCCAAGGCCGAGGGTTTCACGATCGAGGAATTGTTCGGCGGCCGCGGCGCACGCAAGACGCGGCGTCCGGCCAAGGCGAAGTACCGCAATCCGGCCGATCACGCGCAGACCTGGTCGGGCCGCGGCAAGCGTCCGCGCTGGTTCAATGCGGCGCTCGCGGCGGGCAAAAAAGAAAAAGACTTGCTGGTTTGACGCACAGACAAATTGTAAATAGAAATGCCGGCGCAATGCCGGCATTTTTTATTCACTGCATCGACACCGCTATAACGCTCTTTTTGGGGCGACCAGCAAATCGCCAAACAGCAGTCCCGCGACGAGGCAGGCCAATATCGCCACCAGCGACACCGCCGTGTCGATGCCGAGAAACACATCGCGCTCGGCAATCAACGACAGGCTGCGATAACCGACGCTGCCGGGCACTAACAGGATGATGCCGGGTTCGCGCACGATCGCGCCAGGACGATTGGTCTTGCGCGCGTACAGATTGCCGAGCGCGCCCATCGTGAGGCCGGCGAGGAACACACCGAATTCCGGCGTGAAGCGGTGCCCGCCATAGTAGGTGATCAGATAGCCGAGTGCGGCCGAAGCCATCACCAGCAAGTAGTCGCGCCGCGCTGCGCGGAACAGCACGGCGAACGCGTAGCAGGCGCAAGCGAGCGCGACCCATTCGGCCCATGCCGGGATCGGCAAGCGCGTTGAGGCAAGCGGCACGAGGTCCAGCGCCTTGCACAACTCGTTCGCGACGATCGTGCCGAAGGCGAGCTTGATCAGGGTCGTGACCGCGCCGGCGAAGCGCGCGGCGCCCGACACGAGATGTTCGGTCGACAATTCGCGCGCTGCCGTGGTCAGGCTCATGCCGGGCAGCAGCACGATCAGGCTCGCGAGCACGACCGATTTCAGGTTCAGCGGCGTGATGTACAGGCTCGCCAACGTCGCTAACAGCGTCGCCAGCAGCGCGCATAACGCCTCGATCGAAGTGCGCAGACGCGCGCGCGCGCCGCCGACATCGACGACGAGACCGACCACGATGCCGATGCCAGCGGCCGCGGCGACATCGACCCAGGCGCCGTGCAGCAGCGCCGCCAGCGCGGCGGAGACGACGCCGTAACAGGCGACTTCGAGCGCGCGCGCGCGCGGGCCGCGCCCTTCGCGTATCGCATGCAGCCGGCGCGAGCCTTCGGCGATATCAAACTTGCCCGCGATCACGTCGTCGGCAATCTCGTTGACCTCGGCGAGGCGGCGCAGATCGAGCTCGCCCGGCGGCAGGCGCATCACCTGGGTAATGTCGGCGAGGCCACGCCGCGCATCGCGCCCTTCGGCGAACGAGACGATCAAGGCGGTCGGGCTCGACCAGACCTGCGCCGACAGATCCAGCCGCGCGGCGAGCTTGTCGATCGCGTTCTCGAGTCGCGGCGCCGCGGTGCCGTAACGATGCAGACGCCGCGCCGTTTCGACGACGAAGTCGATGCGCGCGCGCAGTTCGGGCGGCAGGCGGTGGGTGGTGGTGGCGATGGTTTCGGGCGGGTGCATGCCTGCGCTTTAGGAGTGAGGTCGGCGACTGCCGTGCCTTGTCGAAGTCCCGGCTCCGGTCGAATGTGTGGGCAGGATGTCCACGTCCTGATTCTAGCGATCAGGGACCGATCGCAATAGTACGAAACGTTAGATTGATGCGTGGCGACACCGCGCGCGCCGTGCGCGGCAGGTCATGTCGATAGAACGCCTGCATCGCCCCACCCATGCGCAACAGGCTCCCGGACGGCAGCTCCAGCTCGAGCCGTGCGGCGGAGTTCGTACGATGGCGCAGTCGAAACTTGCGCACGCCGCCAAAACTGAAAGACGCAATTACCGGCTCCATGCCAAGTTCGGGCTCGTTGTCGCCATGCCAGCCCATCGCATCCTTGCCGTCGCGGTAGAGATTGCACAACACGCTGTTGTAGCTTTCTCCACATTGCGACAAAAGATACTCGCGCAGATCGGCAAGCGCCGGCGTCCATGCGTGCGGCGCGAAAGTGCGACCGGAATAGCGATACACCGCATCGACATCGCCGACCCAGCACGACAACCTTGGCGCGTCGATTAAGCGCCCGAACAGGCGCAGACGGTGGCGTTCCCAAGGGATTTCTGCATCAAGGCGACTGAACCATTCGCGTGCGGTATCCGCGTCGCAGAACTGCGCCAGGCGCACGTCGGCATCGGGCAAATCAAAATGTTGCCAGCTCAGCATCTTTCGCCGGCAGGGGATTTACTCGCCAACGGGATAGGTCGGTGCTGTATCCAGCGCCGCCGCGCAAACTTCCGCGAGTTCGAGCAGGCGCAGGTCGGAGCCGGGCGGTCCCATGAACTGCAGGCCGACGGGCAAGCCATCGCTGGTATTGCCCATCGGTATCGTCACCGCCGGACAACCCGAAAAATTCGCGAAGCAGGTGAAGTCGCCGCTGTTGTCGGGCAGCTTGGCTTCGAGCGGGAACGCAGTCTGCGGCGTGGTCGGCGTGACCAGCACGTCGATCTCGGAAAACAGCTGGCGCGATTTCACCACGGCCGTGTCGAGCAGACGGTCGGCCGCGGCATATTCGCTCGCGGGTTTGTTGCGCGCGTAGTCGAGCAGCGTATTCAACTCGTGCGACGGCGGGTACCCCGCGCTCGCAAGCGCCTGCGCGTGCGTGACGAGCATTTCGGCTTCGATCAGCAACAATGCCGCGCGGCGCACGCGCGTGATCGAGAAGTCGCCGAAATCGACCACCTGGCGATTGCCGAGTTCGCATTCGAGCCCCATCATCGCGCGTTCGAATACGCGCGCGACGCCAGGCTCGGTACCCCAGCCGGCGAGATCGCCGAGCACGCCGACACGCAGATTGCCCGGCTCCCAGTCGGGCAGCGCGAGCGCGACGCGGCGCCGGCGCGAGCGCGCATCGGCCGGATCGTGGCCGTCGAGCACGTGCAGCAGCACGCCGAGGTCGTCGACGCTGCGCGCCATCAGGCCGATCGAATCGAGCCGCCGCGCCGCCCGCAGCATGCCGTGCGTCGACAGCCCGCCCCCAGTCGGCTTGAGCGAGAAGATGCCCCAATAACTTGCTTGCATGCGGATCGGACCGGGACCGTCGCTGCCGACCGCAAAACCGCACAGTCCCGCCGCGACCGCGACCGCGCTGCCGCTCGACGAACCGCCGGCCTGATAGCCCGGGCGGAACGGATTATGCGTCGCGCCGGTATGCGGATTGGCGCTCGAAGCGAGAAAGGCGCCTTCGGGTACCTGAGTCTTGCCGAGGATCACCGCGCCCGCGCCGCGCAGGCGCTCAACCACGCGCGCGTCGCGCGCGGCGGCGGAATGCGGACCGGGGAATCCACATGCGGTCGGCAGGCCGACGACGTCGATATTGTCCTTCACCGCCACAGGCACGCCATCGAGACGGCCGAAATTGACTCGCGCACGCCTTGCGTCAGAGGCCGCGGCCTCGTCGCGCGCCGCCGGATTGATGCGCACGAAAGCGTTGAGGCGCAGATCGTTCGCGGCGATCGCATCCAGATACATGCTCGTGAGTTCGAGCGAAGTCGTGCGCCCGGCCGCGAGCCAGTGCAAAGTCTGGCACAGCGTGGCGCCGCGCAATGTGCGGCGACTCAATGCCGGCGCGGCTTCTTCCATTTCTGCAGTGCTTTGCAATTCGATCTTCATGCGCACTCCCTTGACCCCGGCTGATTATGGCGCAGCTCGCGTGAATTTTGAGATACGGCAATCCTGCACGATTGCTGCCAGCGCAGCAAAATCGCACACTACGCCACGCAGTATCGTCACGAATCCACAGGAAATCCGCATGAACACCTCCGCCCCGCGCGATGTGATGGAATACGACGTCGTCACCATCGGCGCCGGTCCCGCCGGCCTCGCGTTCGCGATCCGCGCCAAGCAGTTGAAACCCGACTTGCGCGTGTGCGTGATCGAAAAAGCCTCGACCATCGGCGCACAAATCCTGTCGGGCGCGGTGATCGAACCACAGGCGCTGGACGAGTTGCTGCCGCAGTGGCGCGAGAATCCGCCTCCGATCTGCGTACCGGTGACGCAGGACGAAATGTGGTGGATGCGCGGCCCGAGCAAGGCGTTCAAGCTGCCGCTGACGCCGCCGCAGATGAACAACCACGGCAATGTGATCGTCTCCCTCGGCGCGCTGTGCGCGTGGCTTGCGCCGCAGGCCGAGGCGCTCGGCGTGGAAATCTATCCGGGCTTCGCCGCGGCCGAACCATTGTTCGACGATGCGGGCGCCGTGCGCGGCGTGCGCATCGGCGATATGGGCATCGCAAAAGACGGTGCGCACAAGCCGAGCTACACGCAAGGCATCGACATCGTCGCACCGCTCACCGTGCTCGCCGAAGGTTGCCGCGGGCATCTGTCGAAACAGCTCATTGCAAAATACAAACTCGATGCCGACTGCGATCCGCAGACCTACGGCATCGGCATCAAGGAGCTGTGGCAACTGCCTGCGGGACGCACGACGCCGGGCAAGGTCGTACACACGATCGGCTGGCCGATGGACAACGCGACTTACGGCGGCTCGTTCCTGTATCACCTCGACAAGGATCGCGTCGCGATTGGATTTGTCACCGGACTCGATTACAGCGATGCGCTGCTGTCGCCGTTCGAGGCGTTCCAGCAGCTGAAGAATCACGCCAAGATCAAGTCGCTGCTCGAAGGCGGTGCGATCGTCTCCGCGGGCGCGCGCGCGATCGTCGAAGGCGGCTGGCAGTCACTGCCGAAGGTCGAGATGCCCGGCGCGATGCTGATCGGCGATTCGGCCGGCCTGCTCAATGTGCCGAAGATCAAGGGCACGCATCAGGCGATCCGCTCCGGGATGCTCGCGGCCGAGCACGTCGCCGCGGCGGGTAAGTCCGAAGGTTGGGATACGAAGCTGCGCGGCTCGCGCGTCGTCGCGGAACTTAAGAAGGTGCGCAATATCCGCCCGGGCTTCCACAAGGGCCTTTGGGCCGGGCTCATCAACGCGGGTTGGGAAACCGTCACTGCGGGCCTGTCGCCGTGGACGCTGAAGAATCGCGCCGACTGGTCCTCGCTCGATAAAGTGCAGGCCGGCGAAACCGTTGCCGCCGACCAGTCGCGTCTCGATTACATCGAACGCACCCTGCCGCCACGCGACCGTCTCGCCGAAGTATACTTTGCCGCCACCGAGCACGACGAAGACCAGCCCGTGCATCTGCACGTCAGCGACACCGACGTCTGCGTAACCAAGTGCGCGGCCGAATACCAGAACCCGTGCACGCGCTTCTGCCCCGCCGGCGTCTACGAAATCGTCGCC
Source organism: uncultured Rhodanobacteraceae bacterium (assembly GCA_964509025.1). Taxonomy (GTDB): domain Bacteria; phylum Pseudomonadota; class Gammaproteobacteria; order Xanthomonadales; family Rhodanobacteraceae; genus Rudaea. The sequence goes on along the minus strand of CAZDWH010000024.1, from coordinate 9,001 downwards.
GACGAATCGGCCAAAGCCGGCAAGCGCCTGCAGATCAACGCCGCCAACTGCGTGCACTGCAAGACCTGCGATATCAAGGATCCCTACCAGATCATCAACTGGGTGACACCGGAGGGTGGGAGCGGGCCCAATTACCAGAATTTGTAGGTGCAAGAATGCTAAGCAAATCCACGCGGCTTACGAAGTGGCTGACCCCACTTGTTTGGGCGTCGTTCACGATTATCACCGCAGTCGCTAGCTTGGCTCATACGTACATCGGAACGGACGCGTTTAGGGTAAGCATCGATGCACCCTACATGCTCGCAGCTATCTTTCTGATTTTTTTGTGGTACCGCGTCGACTCCGAAGGGCGTGGCTTCGCGCGTACGCCGCTGCTAAATGCGGCGGTAATCGCCGCAAATCCACTAGGACTTACGTACTACTTTTTTCGATCACGCGGACTAGTACGCGGTGCTTTGGCAGTCGGCGGCTGCCTTGCATTATTCACTGCGAACGTAGTCGTGGTTGCAGCTGTCGAATATTTTGTCTTCGGCGCACGCACGATGGTCGAAATCGAACAGCAACTACAACCGATCGACGGCGTTGCCAGTTACCGAAAGTTCAGTCCACCGCACTATCCATTGGAAATGGTGCGGAATAACGTGCAAGGAAAAGTTGTACTCAAAGTTTTGATCGGGACGACTGGTCGTCCCGAATCGGTTTCGGTAGAAACAAGCTCCGGTCATCAACAACTGGATGACGCTGCCGTCAATGCCACATGGAACAGCGAATTCGTCCCGGCTGAGCGGGATGGACGCCCAGTATCATCCTTTGCATTGGTTCCCCTCGACTTCAAACTTGAGGACATGCACTAGCGAGCGAACTGCTCCGCTACATGAGCCCTATTCGGCGGATTATGACTAGGTGGGCGCCTAGCGCTTTGCCGTCGCTCGCGCCTTCGGCCGCGGCTTCGCGCGCGGATCGATCTGCAAGCCGAGTACGGTGTTGCAATGGATGCAGCTGTAGGAGAGACAGCGCGCCTTGCTCTCGCCGTCGATCATGCCCATCACGTCGTTGACGTTGACGTGCAGCACACGCTTGCTGCACTTGGGACATTCGCCATGATTGACCATGCTGGTTTCCCCCAAAGGCCAGTAACGCCGGATCGATGATGCTTTGTATACGCCGCCACGCGGCGCATTACAAGCCTGCAACCTCAGCTTCTTTCCGTTCGTGCTGAGCCTATCGAAGCACGCTCTCAAGCCATTTTGGTTGCACGCCTTAAGAGCGCCCTTCGACAGGCTCAGGACGAACGGGCGGGCTCACTTCTGGCACTGCGCGAGCGGCAGCACCACCACCTGCCCGACCTTGCCGTCGCGCGGATCCTGCGCGAACGCGACCAGGCTCGCGTGCGAACCATCAACATCGGGCGGAACCGTGATTTCCGTCTGTGCCGACGTCAGCGTCAGCGGTCCCGCGAACGCGCGCACGACATGGTCGTGCTTGAGTTCGCGCCCGCGGTTTTCGCCGGCCTGCACCTGCGTCGCGAGTTCGTCCTCGACCAGCGCGACATAGTTGCGATACGCACTGTATTGCGGGCCAGCCACCGAATCGGATTCGACACGTACCTGCCACTTGGCGTTGTGCGCGCCGCTTGTGGCTGTCTGCGCGGTCAAACGCAACGTGAACGCCGCCGGCTCGGGCGGCGTCAGATGCCCACCTCGGTACCAGCCGCCCCAGTTGTGCCCATCGAGCACGAGCTGCGGCGTATACACCGCGGTGCCGCCGTCGCGGCGTGCCTGCTCATACTGGCGCGCGGTGTAATGCGCGCTGGCAAAGCGGTCGCGCCAGCCGAGTCCGTCCCAGTAGTCGACGTGGAATTCGAGCGGCACCACGTCGGCGCCGGTGTGCAGGGTGCGCAGCCAGTTTTCCGCGGGCGGACAGGAGCTGCAGCCCTCGCTCGAATACAGCTCGACCAGATGCGGGCGCGTGGCGGCGGATTGCGCGGTGCAATCGGCGAGGGCGACGTTGCAGGCGAATACAAGCGCGCTAAGGCATGAGACGAGGCGAGGCATAGGCTGTATCGTTTCGCGGAAGTGGTTCTATCTAGACGTGCGTGGCAGGCGATTGCTTACAGACGCACGGCGCGGCATCCTCGACGCACTCGTCTGCAGGAATCGTCCGCATGTCCGCACACCTCGCCCTCGTCACCGCCGCCGCCGCGCGCGATCTCGACGAAGACCTGCCGCCGCTCGAAGCGGCGCTGCGCGAGGCGGACGTCGACTATGCCGTGGCCGACTGGCACGACGCGGCGGTCGACTGGTCACAATTCCAGTTCGCGCTGATTCGTTCGACCTGGGATTACACGCAGCGTCTGCATGAATTCCTCGACTGGGCAGCGCGTGTCAGCAGCGCGACGCGACTCGTCAATTCTTCCGAAGTGATCCGCTGGAACACCGACAAGCATTACCTCGGCGACCTCGCGCGCGCGGGCGTGCCTGCGGTGCCGAGCCATTTCATCGAGCCGGGCGAGGATGCAGCGCATCTGCTCGAACGCTTCCTCGTCGCGCACGCCTCGGACGAGTTCGTGGTCAAACCGAGCGTCGGCGCCGGTTCGCGCGACGCGCAGCGGCATGGTCGCGACGAACGCGCGGCGGCGCTCGCGCATGCGCAGCGTCTGCTCGATGCGGGACGCAGCGTGCTGCTGCAACCCTACCTCGCGCGCGTCGACGAGCACGGCGAAACCGCGCTGATCTATTTTGACGGCAAGTTCAGCCATGCGATCCGCAAGGGGCCACTGCTGCATCGTGGCACCGCGCCGACGCGCGCGCTGTTCGCGCCCGAGCACATCACGCCGCGCACGCCGCACGCGGACGAGCTGCGCGTGGCCGAAGACGCGCTTGCGGCGATACCGTACGAAACGCCGCTGACCTATGCGCGCGTCGATCTGATCCGCGACGGTCACGACGCGCCTTGCGTGCTCGAACTCGAGCTGACCGAGCCCTCGCTGTTCTTCGCCCACGGTGAGGGCGCGGCGACGCGTTTCGTGGATGTGCTCAAGCGTCGCCTCGACGCCTGAACAAAAAGGCCGGCATTGCGCCGGCCTTGGTTCTTGGCGAGTCGCGCGTCTTACTGCGCGATCGCGTTGACGAAGGCGATGCCGTTCGGCGTGCCGAGGCCGGTCACATTGTCCCACCCCGGCGCGGTCGTCAGCGACGAGTCGGTGCCGAAGGTGAGCGTGTACCAGCGCCCTGAGTACGGGCTGTTGTACAGCGCGCTCAGATACTGCGTGGTATTGCCGAGCGGCGCGGCCAGCGCGTCGGCGGAAACCGGCGTGCCGTTGATCGTGCCCGTGACATTGGCCAATCCCGCAACCGGAACCACGTCATTGATCGCGTTCGCCGGCAGGCCGTAGACCAGTGCCGCAGCTTGACCGAGTCCGTGTCCGGCCTTCTGCGCGGCGATAGCCATGATGCCCGAGAACAGCGGCGCGGCGAGGCTGGTGCCGCCGATCACGCCGATGCTCGGCTGGCCGGTGGTCGGATCGGTCTGGATGATTTCAACGCCGGTGTAGGGATCGGCGAGCATCGCGATATCCGGCACGAGACGGGCGTTGCCGGCGGGAATGCCATGGCCACTCTGGAACGAGGGGCGCGCGAAGGTCAGGCTGGTACCGCCGCCGGCGCCGAACTGGAAGCCAAGCGACAGCGGCGGAATCGTCGGTGCGCCGGTCTCATCGGCGATACGCGTGAGGTTGTTGCCCCAGCCGGTCTGGAACGCCAGCGTATTGTCGGCGTTGAGCGCGAGGCTCGTGCCGCCCACCCCTGTGGCGAACGGCGAGCTCGCGGGAAAATCGACCGTCTTGAATCCGGCCGTGAGCATTTCATCGCCGTCGTCGCCGGAGGAGAAGTTCACGTCGATACCCTGCGCCGCGGCCATTTGCAGGATGCGGTTGACGCGATCGAGCTTGGCCGGGTTGCCGAAACCTTCGAGACCGCCCCAGCTGTTCGAGATCGGATTGCCGAGATGATTCACGACGGCGTAGTTGATCGCCTCATCGAGCGAGGAACGATCGGTCGCGACGACGAGCGCGATGGTCGCCGCCGGCGCGACCGCATGCGCCCATTCCACGTCGAGCGTGGTCTCGCCATCCCAGCCGTTGTTCTTCGGGCTGCCGGCGAGGCCGGGGGCCTTGGCGATTTGCACCTGGGTCTGGGGCAGGCCATACACCTGCGAGAAGATGTCGAGATCCTGCTGGATCGTGGTCGAGCCATAGGCATCGACGATCACGATCGTCTCGCCTGCGCCGTTCAAGCCTGCGCTGTACAGATCGTTGAGGCCGTACGCAGTCGCGAGCTCCGACGGCTGATAGCCGCAGGTCGGCAGCGTGCCCGGCGCCGTGTTCGTGTTATCGGCACCGTAGCGCGTGCCACTGTAGGTAGCGTTGTTGGCGCCGGCGCTAAAGGCGTGCGTCTCGGGCGCGCGCAGGCAGCCCGGTGCGAAGAAGGCGCCATCGGGCGTCTTCGCGAGCGGTGTCATCGGCGCGACGACGCCATCGGCATTGGTCGGACGCGCGAACTTCGGCTCGAAGCCGTAATCGTCGAGACCAGTCACTGCGGCGATCAGGCCGTTGGTGTTGTTGTCGACCGAAGGATCGCCGGTGTTGGCGCGATAGCTCTTGCCGTTCAAATTGTAGTTGTGCAGCCGGACGTGAAACGCCTTCTGCACGTCCGCGGCGCTGCCCTGCACCTTCACGTACAAATTGTTTTCGGCGACCGCAACCACGCTGAGGTTCTTCGCCGTCAGCGAATTGGAAACCGACTTGATCTCCTGCGCCGTCGGCGCGTAGGCCGCGTTGAACTGATCCTGGGTGATCCACTTGTGATAGCTGGCGTTGCCTTTCTGTTTCTGCGACTCGGTGAGACTGTCGAGCTGCTGCTGGTTGTGCAGCTTGAGCCAGACATTGACCGTGATCTGACTCTGCGGATCGACCGCGCCGAGATCAGTGGCCTTGGCAATAAAGCCCGGCGTGTTATTCGGGATCGACGCCTGCGGATCGGCGAAGGCGACACTCGCGCAAAGCGGCGAGGCGCAGACGAGCAAAGTGCTGATACGACGGAATTTCATTTAACAACGCTCCGTGAGACGTAGGGGGACGGCCACTATATGCGACGCAGTTCTCATGTAAAGCACCGAAAACGGTTACAACGGAAATTCACAAGAATCTGACGGGTTTTTTACAAAGCTTTACCGGCAACGAGTAAACGCACGCGTCGCGGCGACGTTCTAGTTGGGCAAGCAGCATCCCTCTTCCCATTGGAGAAACCCATGTTCCGCACCAAACAGATCGCCACTGCGCTCGCCCTGGCGCTGGCTTCCGCGGTCGTGCTGGCACAGAGCGCCGGCACTGGTCACGACGTCTTCGGCCATATGCTGAAGAAGCTCGACACGAACGGCGACGGCAAGATTTCGCAGGACGAATTCCTCGCCGGCGCGACCGCGCGCTTCAAGACGATCGACACGCAAAACAAGGGCAGCTTCACCGCCGCCGATCTCGCCGCCTCGCCGCATGCGCAGAAACGCATGGATATGGTTGCGACCGCGCTGGTCAAGCGCATCGATACCGCCGGCAACGGCTACATCACGCGCGACGAATTCCTCGCCGCGGCGCAGAAGCGCTTCGCCAAGCTCGATGCGAACGGCGACGGCAAGCTTACGCTCGACGAATTCCACGCGCAGCACTACCCGCGCGTCGGCGCACAGCTGGACGAGACCGGCGGCGGCCACGGCGCCAAGCGCGCGCAGGCGCGCTTCGACAAGCTCGACACGAATCACGATGGCAGCGTCTCGCTCGCCGAATACGTGGCCGGCGCGAGCGCAGAATTCGCCCGGCTCGATCCGCAGAACAGCGGCAAGGTGACCGCGCAGCAGATCGCGGCTTCGCCGCGCGCGCTCGAACGCGACAATGACATGGCGCAGCACACCGTGAAAAAGCTCGACACGAATGGCGATGGCGTCGTCTCGCTCGACGAATACCTCGCCGCGGCAAAGACGCGCTTTGGCCGCCTCGACAAGAACGGCGACGGCTATATCACCGCCGACGAGGCGCCCGCGCACCACGCTCACGCCAAACCCGCCACCTCCGACTGATTGCTTCCTGTCGAATGGGGTTCCCCCCGTCGGGGCTGCTCCCAGGCAGCCCCTTTTTTTCGGCCGCATGCTGCACTGCGGCGATCCGGGCCGCGCATCGGTTAGAATTACGGCTCCATTCTGGCGCGCTATCGTGTGCGCCCGCAGCCAGGGAACCGAGCGCTCCATGAAAATTCTGGTCGGCTACAAGCGCGTTGTCGATTTCAACGTGCGCATCCAGGTCAAGCCGGACGGCTCCGGCGTCGTGACCGACGGCGTCAAGCTGTCGGCCAATCCATTCGACGATATCGCGCTCGAGGAAGCGCTGCGCCTGCGCGAGAAGGGCATCGCGACCGAAGTGATCGTCGCGACGATCGCGCCGGCGGATGCGCAGGCGCATCTGCGCAATGGCCTGGCGATGGGCGCCAATCGCGCGATTCACATTGTCACCAATGATGCGATCCAGCCGCTGACTGCCGCACGTGCCCTGCTCAAGCTGATCGAGAAGGAGCAGCCGCAGATCGTGCTGCTCGGCAAGCAAGCGATCGACGACGACTGCAACCAGACCGGGCAGATGCTCGCCGCACTGTGGAATCGTCCGCAGGCGACGTTCGCCTCGAAGGTCGAAGTCAACGGCGCCGCCGCGCGCGTGACGCGCGAGGTCGATGCGGGGCTGGAGACGATCGAGGTCGATCTGCCCGCGGTGATCACCACGGATCTGCGTTTGAATGAACCGCGCTTTATCAAGCTGCCCGACATCATGAAGGCCAAGTCCAAGCCGCTCGAAACGCTGCAGCTCGCCGATCTCGGGGTCGAGTCGGGCGATCATTTGAAGACCACGAACTACGCGCCGCCGGCGAAACGCAGCAAGGGTGTAATGGTCAAGGATGCTGCAGAACTCGTCGCGGCATTGAAGACGAAGGGGTTGATCTGATGTCGAAGGTACTGATCGTCGCCGAGCACCTGCACGGCAAACTGAATTCCTCGACCGCACGCTGTGTTTCCTGCGCCAAACAGCTGAGCCCGGCAAGCATCGATGTGCTCGTGCTCGCCGACGCGCCCGACGCGATCGCTGCTGAAGCCGCGAAGATCGACGGCGTGTCGAAAGTGCTGACGCTCGCGAACCCGGCGAATGCACATGCACTCGCCGCGGTGTACGCGCCGCAGATCGTCGCGATCGCGCAGAACGGCTACACGCATGTGCTCGCGCCGTCGACCACGTTCGGCAAAGATCTCGCGCCGCGCGTCGCCGCGCTGCTCGGCGTCGCGCAGGTCAGCGACATCATGGGCGTCGCCGACGCGCATACGTTTACGCGCCCGATCTACGCAGGCAATGCGATCGTCACGGTGACCGCGCCGGCGGATAAACCGCTTGTCGCGACCGTGCGTACTGCGTCGTATGCGGCTGCCGGCGCGGGCGCAAGCGCGGCACCGGTCGAAGCTGCGAACGTCGCGGTCGAATTGCCCGCGCATACGCGCTTCGTCGAACTCGCCGAGGGCAAGAGCGACCGCCCCGACCTGCAAAGTGCATCCAAGGTCGTCTCGGGTGGCCGCGGTGTCGGCTCGGCCGAGAACTTTGCCGTCATCTTCAAGCTCGCCGACAAACTCGGTGCGGCGGTCGGCGCTTCGCGCGCGGCGGTCGATGCGGGCTATGTGCCGAGCGATCTGCAGGTCGGCCAGACCGGCAAGATCATCGCGCCGGAGCTGTACATGGCGATCGGCATCTCCGGCGCGATCCAGCATCTGACCGGTATCAAGGATGCCGGCACCATCGTCGCGATCAACAAGGATGCCGAAGCGCCGATCTTCGAGATCGCCGACATCGGCCTCGTCGGCGACCTGTTCAAACTGATTCCGGAAATCGAGCAGGCCCTGAGCTGATTTTTCGTTGCCGACGCAGCCCGTCGGCATGCTGTACCAAAGGACAACGCGCCAAGGCGTTTTTGTCACGTTGGCCTGCGCCGACTGATTTATAATTTGCGTCCGACGCCGAGGCAGCATTCAAGGACTACCTGTGGATCACGTGCAGCCCATCTGGGAACCGAGCAAGGAACGCATCGAACGCGCGAACCTGAGCCGCTTCATGCGCTTCGTGCGCGAGGAAACCGGCAACGACGACATCCGCAGCAACGCGCCGCTGTACGATTTCTCGATCCGCAAGCCGGAGAAATTCTGGCAGCTGTTGTGGGAATTCTGTGGCATCCGCGCCTCGGGCGATTTCGATCAAGTGCTGGTCGACGGCGACAAGATGCCCGGCGCACGCTGGTTCCCCGGTGTGCGTCTCAACTTCGCGCAGAACCTGTTGCGCTACAAGGACGAACGCATCGCGCTGATCGCGCGCAACGAATGGGGCGATACACGGGAATTCACCTACGCCGAACTGCACGAGATCGTCGGCCGCCTTGCGCACGCACTGCGCGAGGCTGGCGTGAAACCGGGCGACCGCGTCGCGGGCTTCATGCCGAATATTCCGGAAACAGTGATGGCGATGCTCGCGGCGACTTCGCTCGGCGCGGTGTGGTCCTCGTGCTCACCCGATTTCGGCATCAATGGCGTGGTCGATCGTTTCGACCAGATCGCGCCGAAGGTGCTGTTCACCGCTGATACCTACGGCTATGGCGGCAAGAAGTTCGACTGCCTCGCAAAGATTCGCGACGTGCTCGCGCAGATCCCGAGCGTCGAAAAGCTCGTGGTGATTCCGTACAGCGGCGATGCGCTCAAGCTCGACGGATTGGACAACGCAGTCAGCTGGCCGGATTTTCTCGGCACGGAACCGCGCGAACTCGAATTCACGCCGACACCGTTCCACCATCCCCTCTACATCATGTACTCGTCCGGCACGACCGGCGTACCCAAGTGCAACGTGCACGGCGCCGGCGGCCCCCTCATCCCC
>CAZDWH010000023.1:2913-22582 GCA_964509025.1 uncultured Rhodanobacteraceae bacterium | reverse complement strand
GCGGCCAGCTCTCTCGGCACTCGGGATCGCGCCACAGCGCACGTTCGCATGCAGGCACGAGCCGGGCGCTGGTTTCCGAATCGCCGCTGCCGAACAGCGTGACGTCGTGCCCCAGCCGGACCAGTTCCTCCGTCAGGTAGCTGACCACGCGCTCCGTACCTCCGTATAATTTGGGCGGAACGCTTTCGTAAAGCGGCGCAACCTGTCGGTGTCTCATAAATTCCCTTCCGGTTTTCTCCTTTGATTGGCCACGCGCGTCTGCGGCAGACCGGCGCGGCGCTTTTGAAAATAGACAATCTCCACCAATGTCGGCCAAAGGTGAATGGACGACTTAATGATGCCGATCACGTCACTCACCACTCGGAGCAGATTCTGCTGAAAGAAGTCCATGACGCTGAGCGGTTCGGTGTCGCGCAGCGACACGCCGAGCTGGGGCAGCGGCACCAATCTCACGAGCGGCTTGTCCAACCGCAACAGCCTGTCGGGCTCGACCATCGTCGGAGTCACGCTGAACATCCCGATTTTTTCCGGCGGCCTGACCACGGCGCAGACGCGCCAGGCGGTCTTCCAGCGCGACGCCGCGCAGGACCAGCTCGAACTGCAGCGCCGCGGCGTGGTGGCGAACACGCGCAATGCCTATCGCGCGGTGGTGGCGGACATCAGCGAGGTCGAGGCGACCAAGGCTGCGGTCGTTTCGGCGAAAAGCGCGCTTGAAGCGACCCAGGCCGGCTTCGAGGTCGGCACCAAGACCATCCTCGACGTGCTGACCAGCCAGAGCACCCTGCTCAACGCGCAGAGTTCCTACTCGCGCGCGCGCCATCAGTTCGTGCTCGACGGGCTGCAGCTCAAGCAGGCCGCGGGCATCGTCGCACCGAAGGACATGGATTCGGTCAACGCGTTGCTCGATTGACGCAGCGCCAATCGTTGCTGGCGCGACCTAAGCGCCATCAACGATCCAGTGTATCTTCCACGATCGCCACGGTGCGCAGCACGCTGCCCTGTTCGCGCTCGAACGCACGCTTCGCCGCCTGACCGACGAGCGCGCGTCGCGCCGCGTCCGCGAACAGCTGGGTGATCGCGCCGCCGAGCTCGTCGCCGTCGAGCACCTGCACTTCTGCACCGGCTTCGAGCAGGCTCGCGCTGATCTCGGCGAAGTTGAACATGTATGGCCCGACCACGACGGGCACCGCCAGCGCGGCAGGCTCAAGCACATTGTGTCCGCCGATCGGCACCAGGCTGCCACCGACGAAGGCGACATCCGCCGCGGCGTAGAAATTGAGCAGCTCGCCGAGGGTGTCGACCACGAAGCATTGCGTATCCGACAGCGCTTCGATGTCTTCGCTGCGCGTGCGCGTGACGAAGCCGAAGCTGCGGCAGGCCAATGCCACCGGTTTGAAACGCTCCGGATGGCGCGGCGCAAGCAGCAGCAGCGCGTCGGGAAACCGCCGTAGCACTTCCGCATGTGCCTTGAGCACCGGCAGTTCCTCGCCGTCGTGGGTCGAGGCAGCGATCCACACCGGCCGGCGCGCGCCCCAGCGCTCGCGCATGAGCGCCGCCGCATCGACCAGGTGCGCCGGCACGGTCATGTCGTACTTCAGATTGCCGATCACGCCGAGGCGTTCCGCCGGCGCGCCCAGCTCCGCCAGACGCGTCGCGTCAGTCGCCGATTGCGCAGCGATATAGCGTGCGCTGAGCAGCGCATGTTGCGCCAGCGCGCGAATCGGGCCATAGCCGCGCAAGCTCTTTTCCGACAGGCGCGCGTTGGTGATGATCAGCGGAATCCTGCGCGCCTCGCATTCGAGGAACAGGTTCGGCCAGATCTCGGTTTCCATGATCAGCGCGACGCGCGGGCGGATGCGATCGAGAAAGCGCCGGATCGATGCGGGCAGGTCGTAAGGCAGATACAGATTGGTCACGCGCTCGCCATACACGCGGCGCACGCGTTCGGAACCTGTAGGCGTCACCGTGGTGATCACGAACGGCGCATCGGCATAGCGGTTCATCAACGCGTCGATCAACGGCATTGCCGCATTGACCTCGCCCATCGACACGGCGTGGATCCAGATGCTGTCGTTGAGGCGTGGGCCGCGCGAGAAGCCGAAACGCTCGCGCCAGCGCTCGAAGTATTCGCGATAGCGCAACCCGCGCACCGCGAGCCGGTACAGGATCGCCGGCGTGAGCAGATACATGGTCAGCGTGTAGATGAAGCGGCGTAGCGGCACGGGCGCGGCGTCAGCGGGGTTAACGAAGTATATCGGGAGACGGCAACGGCGCGGCGAGAAACGACGCGCCGCGCATGTGCGACCGCGCATCGCCGCGCGCATCTTCTATACTTGCGCCGATGCCCGCGACTTCGCCGCCTGCCATCTCCCTGCACTCACCGCGCTACTGGCTCTCCTGGGTCGGTGTCGGCGTGATCGCGCTGATCGCACGACTGCCGTACTCGCTGCTGCTGCGCCTGGGTCGCGTGCTCGGCTGGCTCACTGCGCGCCTGCCGGGCGAGCGCCGCCGTGTGGCGCAGCGCAATCTCGAACTGTGCCTGCCGCAGTCCGATGCGACCGCGCGCGCGCGGCTGTTGCGTGCCGCGCTCGGCGATCTGGGCATGATGCTGGTCGAATTCGCGTTCGCCTGGATGGGCAGCGCACGTGCGCTCGCACGCGTGCCTTGCACAATCACTGGAATCGAGCATCTCGAAGCCTGCCGCGCGCGTGGACAAGGCGTGTTGCTGGTCGGCGCACATTTCTCGCATCTGGAACTGTGCGCGCGCCTCGTCTCGCAGCGCTTCCGCATCGCCGGCATGTATCGCACGATGGACGATCCGGTGTTCGATCGCAGCGTGCTGCGCGCGCGCCTCGGCTATGCCGAAGCGATGTTCCGCAAGGAGGATCTGCGCGGCTCGGTGAAGCACCTCAAGCGCGGCGGCGTGCTCTGGTACGCGCCCGATCAGGACATGCGCGGCAAGGACAGCGTGTTCGTGCCGTTCTTCGGCGTCGCAGCCGCGACGATCACGGCGACGCATCATCTCGCACGCCTGTCCGGCGCCGCAGTGATCCCGTTCTTCCATCGGCGCCTGCCACGCGGCGGCTATGCGCTGCGCCTGGAAGCGCCGCTCGAGAATTTTCCAAGCACCGATGTCGTCGCCGACACCGCGCGCGTCAACGCCGCGATCGAGCGCATGGTGGTCGAAGCGCCGGCGCAATATCTGTGGGTGCACAAGCGCTTCAAGACACGGCCGCCGGGGGAACCCGCGATCTATTGATGTAGCGAACGCGGCGACTGCAAGCCGCGACGTGCTAACGTTGCCAGGGAATTGCATCGCTTGGGGAAGCCATGACCTTTGCATACATGCTGATCGGCGCGATCCTCGGCGCTTATGTCTGCGCGGGAATATTCGGCGAACACACCGGATTGACCGCCGCGGTATTCGGACTGATCTGCGGGCTGCTGTTCGCGCAGCTGCAAAAAATGGCCGCGCGCATCGCCCTGCTCGAACGCGAATTGAAGGCCGCGCCGAAAGCGGTCGAACCTGCACCCGGCATTGCGCGCACTGACGTGCCGCCCGCGCAATCCGCGGAACCTGCGCCGGTGCAAGTCGCACCGGCGTTTACGCAAGTTCCTGAGCGCCCGACGCTGCCCGATGCGTTGCCTGCCACGCGCGGGAGCGAGATGTCGCCCATCGCCGCAGCGGCCGCCGTTCCGCCACCGCTTCCGCCGCGCGCCGAAGCGCCCGCGCCCGACATCGTCGTGACGCGCCCGGCCGAGCCCGTGCCGGAAAATATCGTCGTCAGCTGGCTCAAGCGCTGGTTCACCGAAGGCAATGTGCCGGTCAAGATCGGCGTGATCGTGCTGTTTCTCGGTGTCGCCGCGCTGCTCAAATATGCAGCCGATCAGGGCTGGCTGAGCGTGCCGATGGAATTCCGCCTCAGCGGCATCGCGGCGTCGGCGCTCGGCGCGCTGGTTTTTGCGTGGCGCAAGCGCGATTCGCATCGCGCGTTCGCGCTGAGCCTGCAAGGCGGCGCGATCGGCGTGTTGATCCTAACGGTATTCGCGGCATTCAGGCTCTACAACTTGCTGCCTGCGGGCTTTGCCTTCGCGCTACTCGTCGTCATCGTCGCCGGCGCGGCGATGCTCGCGGTGCTGCAGGATGCACTTGCGCTCGCCGTGCTCGCCATCGTCGGCGGCTTCCTCGCGCCGATCCTGATTTCGACCGGCAGCAATAATCACGTCGCGCTGTTCGGCTACTACGCGCTGCTCAACGCGGCGGTGTTCGGCATCGCCTGGATCCGTCCGTGGCGCGCGCTCAACCTGATCGGCTTCGCCTTCACCTTCGGCATCGGCACGTTGTGGGGCAGCCTCTCGTATCGGCCCGAACTATTCGCGAGCACCGAACCGTTCCTGTTGCTGTTCTTCGCGTTCTACCTGCTGATCCCTCTGCTCTATGCGCTGCGCCAGACACCGGATCGGCGCGATCTGATCGATGGCACCCTGGTATTCGGCACGCCCTTGATCGCGTTCGCGTTGCAGGTCGCGCTGCTCGAAGGCGCGCGCCAAGCGCTCGCATTCACCGCACTCGGCGCGGCGGCGATCTATACCGCGCTCGCCGCGCTCGAATTGCGCCGCTGGAAGCTCGTCCTGCTCGGTCAGTCGCACGCGCTGCTCGCGCTCGGCTTCGCCACGCTCGCGGTGCCGCTGGCGCTGTCGGCGCGTTCGACCTCGAGCACCTGGGCGCTCGAGGGCGCCGCGCTGGTCTGGCTCGGCCTGCGCCAGCAGCGTTCGCTGCCACGCTGGATCGGTTACGCGCTGCAGGCTGGCGCCGCGTTCGCGTTCATCGTCGCCTATGCGGGCGCCGGTCCCGCCGAGCAGGCGATCCTCAACGGCGAATTCTTCAGCGCCTTGCTCATCGCGCTCGCCGCGCTGGTCAGCGCCTACCTGCTCGCATGCGCAAGTGCTGGCGGAGGCGCGGCCTTCTTCGTGTGGGGCTGGCTCGCGTTGTGGTTTGCCTTCGGCAACGAAATCGATCGTTTCGCGCCCCATGCATTGCAGGCCGACTGGACCCTCGCGCTGATCGCCGCGACCGGCCTCGTCGCGGTCGAATTGCTGCGCCGCCTCGACTGGCGCGAGTGTGCCTGGCCGGCGTATGCGCTGTTCCCGCTCGCTCTGCCGATGATCGGATTCACCGCGCGCGCGAATCACGGCGCGCTCGAGCATTGGGCGCTCCTCGCCTGGCCACTCTGGTTCGTCGCCGCATCACGCACACTCGCGGTATTCGCGCAGCGCGGCGAACGCAGCCTGCCGTGGCTGCACGCTGCGCTGTTCTGGCTCGTCGGAATGTTGCTCGCAACCGAGTTCGAGCACTTGATCGCGGTGCACGCCGGCCTCGGCGATGTCTGGGTCGCACTGGGATCGATTGCACCGTTCGTCGTGGCGTTCTGGCTCGTGCTGCGCCACCTGTGGCCGGCGACCTGGCCCTCGCCAGATGCGGCGCAGCAATCGCGGCGCTGGCTGCTCGCGAGCTTCGCGGCGTTGCTTGGACTGTTCTGGCTGCTCGGCCTCGTCCATCCGGGCGATCCCGCGCCGCTACCCTATCTGCCTTTGTTCAACCCACTCGAACTTGCGCAGATCCTCTATCTCGTCCTGCTGCTCGCCTGGTTCTCGCAGACAGCGCGCGAAGGCGGCGCCCTGCTCGACGCGGAGCTGCGCGCGCGCATGCTCGCGATCGCCGGCGTCGTGCTGCTGACCGCGATCACGCTGCGCGGCGTGCACTTCCTTGGCGGCGTGCCGTGGAGCGCGGCGCTATGGGATTCGCCGCTGGCCCAGGCCGTATTGTCGATCGCCTGGACCCTCGCCGGCATCGCCGCGATGTTGCTCGGCCAACGCCGCGGCTCGCGCGCGGTCTGGTTCGGCGGCGCCGCGCTGATGGGCGTCGTGCTGGTGAAGCTGCTGCTGATCGATCGGCGCTTCCTGCACGACCTGCCCGCCATTATCGGCGTACTCGCGGTCGGCGTGCTGCTCGTCGCGGTCGGCTATTTCGCACCAGTACCGCCACGCAAGGCCGAAACGGGAGAAACGACATGATCGCAAGATCGCTGCTGAGCGCGGGCGCCTTGCTCGCAACCTGGTGCGCGCAAGCCGCGCCGAGCGACGACTATGCCTACGCCTGGCAGCTGCAGACGCAGGGCGACAGCGCCGCCTGGCAGGTCGAACTCACGCCCGAGGTCTACGCCGCGGTCACGCGTGCGGACCTGCGTGACCTCGAGGTCGTCAATGCCGCGGGCGAAGCCGTGCCGCTCGCGTTGCGCAGCACGCCGCCGATCGCCGTCACGAGCGAAGCGCAGGCCGCGCTGCCGATGTTTTCGCTACCGCCGCCCATGCCGAAAGGCAAGGCGGGCGGCCAGTATTTGATCACCATGCATATCTAACGCCGCGGGGATTGGCGCCTGCGCAGCCTCGACGTGAAAAGCGGTCCACCGGCGCCAGCGGCGACCAACCACGGCGCCGCGCCCTTGCGGCCGCAATCGAACGCAACGCCGCAATTCACCTATCAACGCGATCTGATTCTCGACGCAAGCGCCGAGCATGGCCCGCTGGCGAGTCTGCAGATCCTCTGGGACAGCACGGGAGAAGACATCAGCGCGCAGTTTTCGGTAGCCGCGAGCGACGATTTGCAGCAGTGGCGCCTCGTCGTCACCAGCGCCACCGTGCTGCACCTCGAACAGAATGGCAATCTGCTCGAACGCCACGGCATCGCGCTGCGCGATGCACCTGCCACTTATCTGCGCCTGCGCCGGCTCGACAACGGCCCGCCGCTGAAGGGTCTGCGTGTGGTCGCGCGCGTGCGTGTGCACACGAATTCGGAATTGCCGAGCGTGCAGTGGCAGGCGGCCAAGCTGGACGGCAGCGATACGCGCTATTTGTCGCACGCATTCGCTGCGGCCGCCGGCAACCACATCGTCGCCTGGCGTTATCACCTGCCCGCACCGCTTGCGGCCAGCGCGATCCGCGTCAGCCTCGCCGACGACAATTCGCTCGCGCGCATCGTCGCGTTGAGCCGCGAACGCGATCGCCGCGACGACGACCCGGCGGCGTGGTCGCAACGCGGAACCTACACTGCCTTCCGCCTGCGCCAGGGCGATATCAGCGCCGACAACGAAGAATTCGCCGTGACGTCCGCCTCACGCGTAAGCGAATGGCGCCTCGAATCGGCGACGCCGCTCGAGCACGCGCCCAACCTCGTCGTCGCCTATCGGCCCGATCGCTTCGTGTTTCTCGCGCAGGGCAGCGGACCGTTCCGCCTCGTCGCCGGCAGCGCGCGCGCGCAGCGCAGCGACTACCCGATCGATACCGCGCTAGCGCCGCTGCGCGCGAAGCTCGGCAACACCTGGGAGCCGCCGCTGGTGGAACTAGGCGGTCGCATCACCCTGCGCGGCGAAGATGCGCTCAAACCTGCGCCACCCGCGCCACCCGCGCGCGACTGGCGTACCTGGATGCTGTGGGCGGTGCTCGTCGGCGCCGCAGCGTTGATCGGCGGGCTCGCGCTGAGTCTGCTGCGCAGGCCCAACCGATAGGCCTTGCTGAAACTATATGTCTCCACAGTTGACCATCGCTCTGGGCGCCTTGCTGGCCTACTCCGCCACGGTGCCGGTCGAGGAGTCTTGCGATTTCGTTGCACCAAAACCGTTTCTCTCCGAACACGCGTATAAGAGCTATGCGTTTGAAATAGCCGAATTCAACCACGCAAGGGAATCAGCACGTCTACGCTCACACGTCACTCTTGAAATCCAGCATCACAGCTGCGTGGACAGCACCGGCAAGACGCTCGTGCTTACTTTGCCTCGAATTTCCGGGAAGGACTTCGATACGCGGTACTGGGCAGCCGTTGCGTACAAAGAGATCGCACCCTTGGACGTCGCGGCGGGCAACGAAGCGGCTCTCGCGAGCCTGATGGACTTTCTGGATCGAATTCCATCCCTGCGCGGGAACAAGGGGCAGATTCTTGTCTGTCGCAACGGCAGCGCGCCCGACGCGAATGGTTGTGCTTGGGAAACCGGCGGCGGCTACTTGTTCAAATTGGAACCGATGCACCGCATGATGAAAATTTCCGTCAGCGAAGACATCAGCGGTTAACCGATCTTTTTGCGCCGTGCTTCGTAGAGTTTTGCGTATTTCAAAAACACATAGAACGCACCGGTCGCCGCACTGATGAAACCGGCCCAGCCGTTGAGAAAGTATCTTTTAAAGAAATACTGCCGCACGAAAAAGACCGGCGGATAAAACAGCATGCGTGCGCTGACGAAGCGTTGCCGACGGCGCAGCTTGTCGGCGACGAGTCCGCTCGAATAGGCGTTGATCTTGTCGACCTTGGTCGCGATATCCGGTTCGCCGTAGTGCAGGAACGTCGCCGCACGCAGGGTGCGCGTCGGACCATCGGTCTGCGGCGCCGCGTGCACAGGCACATCGTTCATGCGGCAGCGCCGCCGGTCGATCAGGCGCAGATGCGCATTGGTCCGGGAGAGCGCGTGCTGGAAGGTCCAGAACATCTGCTCGCGCCGCGGCAGGCGGAAGCCGGCCATTTGCGGATCGATCAACGCCGCTTCGATCGCCGCGCGCGAACCTCCGCCCAGCGCCTCGTCTGCATCGAGCAGCAGCACCCAGTCGTGCGCGGCGAGATCGATCGCACGCTGCTTCTGCGCACTGTAGCCGGCGAACGTCTGCGCATGAATTCGCGATGTATACTTTTTCGCAATCTCCAGCGTCGCGTCGCGACTGCCGGAGTCGAGCACGACGATCTCGTCGGCCCAGGCCGCGCTCGCGAGACAGCGCTCCAGCGTCGCCGCGTTGTCGAGCGTGGTGACGACGACCGAAAGCGGCAGGCGGGAGGTGCTAGGCATCGTCGTCGCCGGTTGCATGCAATGCCGCGCAGTACAGCGCGAGCAGCCACCAGAACAGCAGCCCCCACCAGGCCGAGTAGAACGCGAGATGCGTATTGAGCGGAAAAGTCATCGCCGCGAGCGCGAGCGCGGGCGCGACTGCACGCTCGCGCGCACGCGCGGACGCGCGCCACCACGCGCGCAGCGCGAGCCAGGCGGCGATGAACCAGAACACGAGTCCGATCGCGCCGGTCTCGCTGAACACCTCGAGCACGATCTGATGCGCATGCAGCGCGCCCTCTTCGACCTCATGATCGTGATTGACGAACCAATCGTTCTTGCCCGCGTATTGCGGATAGGCGTAGCGGAACGCGCGCACGCCGACGCCATTGAGCGGATGCGCGGCAATCATGCGCGACGCCGTGCCCCAGATGCGCACGCGTCCTGCGCTCGCTTCATCGACGGCCTGCGCAGTGCCGGTCAGCGCGCGCAGGCTTCTTTCGATACGCGATTCGAACGCGGGCGAGAAATGCCACGCCGTCAATCCCGCGGCGAGCACGAGCAGGGCCAGGCCCGCGCTCCACGTTGCGACGCGCGCGGGCGTGCGCGCCTCGCGCCAAAGAAACACGATCGTGACGAGCGCATACACCAGCCACGCGGAACGTTCTCCCGCCAGCAAAATGGGCACGAGCATGAACGCGAATGCCGCGATGAGCCCGCGCACGCCGAAGGCCTCGCGCGCCGCGACGAACAGAAACGGCGCAAGCACGGCCAGCACCGGTCCGAGCTTCAGATTGCCCGCGCCGAAGATGCCGGAGAGACGCTCCTTCTCCGCAGCGCCCGCGAGGCTGTAACCCGTGAACACCTGTACCCAGCCGTCGAGCAGCCACAGCGCCAGCACCGCGGCGACCGCTTGCACGATGCGCGGCCACACGCGTGCATCGCGCAACGCCAGCACGGCGAACGCGGCAAACGGCAAGAAGCGCGGAAGCGAAGCGACCGTGCTCCACGATTTCCCAGGTGCATAGGAATCGGGAGCCGAAATCAGCGCCGGCAGCCAATAGCACAGGAACAAGGCGACCACGAGGCACCATCCCGCGTCCGACGCGAGTCGCTGCCGCGCGCGCCACGCCATGATCAGGCCCGCGCACGCGGCGATTGCGAGCGGCGCTTCGGCGCTGCGTCCGACCGGGAGCAACACGAGCACGGAGGCGATGAGCAGCGCAGCAGCGAAGCCCTCTCCTCCGACGGCAGTTGGGGGAGAGAGTTGGGTGAGGGGGGCTTTGGCGGATTGCGCGGTCACGAGCGCCCTCTCACCCCTGCCCTTTCCCCCAAGGATGAAGCTGTTGAGGGAGAGGGAGTAGATGCGACCTCTTGGTACAGCGCCAGCGTCGCCGCCTGCATATCGGCGAGTCGATACTTCTCGAACGGCGGCACCTGCGGCGCGACGTGCAGCAGGTCGACCGCGCGTTCGAGCAGACCGCCTGCGTCGCCCGGAACGACCGCGCCCGCCGGATACAACTCGCCAAGCAATTCGCCGACGCCACCGTGCGCATAACCAAGCACGGGGCGGCCGAGCGCAAGCGCCTCGACCACGGTGCGGCCGAAGGACTCGGCCTTCTGCGACAGTTGCAGCACGAGATCGGCGCGCGCATAGATCGCACGCACATCGGCGCGCGGCGACGTAATCGCAAGCTGCTCCGCGACGCCGCGATGACGCGCGAGCGTCTCCAGTTCATCGATATAACTCTCACGCCCGGCTTCGCGCGCGCCGAGCAGCAGCAGGCGCGCATCGACATCTCGCCGGCGCAGGCCCGTAAGCAATTCGATCGCCGCTCGATGCCCCTTGAGCCGCGTGCCGCGCCCGGGCAGCACGAGCAGATGCCCGCTGGCGAGCTGCGGAAAGTCGTGCGCGAAACGCGCCCGCCATGCCGCGTCGGGCTGGTGCCCGCGCGGGAACTCGTGGGCATCGATACCGCGCGGGATCACGCGTATGCGCTGCGCATCCAGCCCATGGTAATGCTCGAGTACGTAGTCGCGCAGCGATTCCGACACGCAGATCACGCGCTCTCCGCGCGTGAGGATCGCGCTGTAACGACCTGGCGAATTGCGCCCGTGCACGGTCGTGACGAAATGTGGTCGCGGGTCGCGCATGCCCTGCAGCGCGCGCCAGCCAATCCATGCAGGCAGGCGCGAACGCGCGTGCACGATGTCCGGCTGCAGCATGCAGAATAGACGTCTAAGCGTCCATATATGACGCAGGGTCGAGAGCGACTTGCGCCCGATATCGATGTGGATGTGTTCGCTGCCTTCGCGCTCGAGCCGCTCGACCATGCGCCCGCCGGCGGAGATGACGATCGAGCGATGGCCGGCCGCGACCAGGGCGGCGCCGATTTCCAGCGTCGAGCGCTCGACTCCGCCCGCTTCGAGCGCAGGCAAGAGTTGCACGACGGTCAGTTTGCTCATCGCCATGCAGCGACGTCGCTGCGTCAGGATTTGAGCGTGTAGACCGCGCCGCAATAGGGACACTTCGCGCTGCCCAGCTCTTCGACCGGCAGATACACCTTCGGATGCGAATTCCACAGCGCCATGCTGGGCATCGGGCACGACAGCGGCAGGTCGGCGCGCGTGACTTCGTAACGGTTTTCGGCATTGGCCGCGATGGGTTTTGCAGTCGAAGTAGCGGCGCTGGCCATGACAGGTCTCGAAAACGGCGCCGCAATGCGGCAGATGCGACAAATTCTAGCAAATGCGCCGCGCAGGCGCCGATGCCGGCCGTGACCATCGAATCTGCAGAACGCCAACCCGCTCGTCCCGCTTTGTGCATGACCACGTTTCAGCCCCTGACGGAATGAGTATCATGTCGCAATTCCCATGGCAGCGGAGAGGTAATCGTGGACTTCAACAAGCTGATCGCGCGCGTCAAGAACATCCTGCTCACGCCCAAGACGGAATGGCCGGTGATCGCCGGCGAGACCGAGACGGTGCAGAGCCTGTATCTCAACTACATCCTGGTTCTTGCGGCCGTTCCGGTCGTCGCGCATTTCATCAAATTCAGCATCCTCGGCATCGGTGGATTCGGCTTCGGTTTTCGCGAAGGCATCGGCACCGGGATCGAGCGCACGATCGTGCACTACGCGCTTACGCTTGGAATGGTGTTCGTATCCGCTCTCATCGCCGACCTGCTCGCGCCAAACTTTGGTGCGCAGAAGAATCAGATCCAGGCGCTCAAGGCGGTGGCCTATGGCTGGACGGCGAGTTGGGTCGCCGGCATCGGCATGATCCTTGGCGTCTGGCTCGGCTCCTTGCTGGCGCTCGCCGCGTTCATCTATTCGATTTACCTCTTCAATCTGGGCCTGAAGGAAACGATGAAGTGCCCGCCGGAAAAGGCGGCGGGTCACACGGCTGTGACCGTCATCCTCACCATAGTGGCCACGATCCTCATCAACCTTGTCGTGCTGCGCCCGATGGGACTGGGCTATGGCTACGGCTATGGCTACGGCACTCATCACTTCGGCCTCAACAGCAGCGGCAGTGTGGACTTCGACAAGAGCGGAGCGCTTGGCGCGCTCGCCGCAGCCGGCCAGCGCGCGGCGGAAGCGGGCAAGAAGATGGAAGCCGCGCAGAAATCCGGCGATGCGAACGCGCAGGCGCAGGCCGCGGGCCAGGTGATCGGCGCCGTGCTTGGTGGCGGCGCGCAGGTCGAGGCGCTCGCGCCCGACGCGCTCAAGCCGTTCGTGCCCGACACGCTCGGCGGCATGCCGCGCACGAGCTTCGAAGCGCAGAAGCAGGCGCCGATCGGCGTGCAGGTGTCGCTGGCCGAGGCGCGCTACGGCAACAACACCGAGGGTTCACCGAGCTACGAGCTGACCATCACCGACATGGGCGGCGCCAAAGGCATGATGGCGCTCGCCGGCTTCGCCAACATCGAGCAGGAGAAGCAGACCGAGAGCGGCTGGGAGAAAACCTCACATCAGGGCGGCCGCCTCGTGCACGAAAAGTGGGACAACTCCGGCCACGGCGAATACACCATCGTGCTCGGCGACCGCTTCGTCGTCATGGTGAAGGGTTCGCGCGTCGCCAACATCGACGCAATCAAGGCCGCGCTCGGTGGCGTCAATCTCGCCGGACTCGAAGCGCTGAAGGCGCAGGGCGTAAAGAATGGGTGACGAGCCGCGCCGGGAGCGCGGCCGAACATTCGCGAAGCGAATGGCCCGAAGGGCGAGCATCAAGGAAGATGCGAGTAAACCGAGCGCTTGCGGGATGCGTTGAAGCGCATCGCGCGCGAGTCCGAACGCCCCGTAGCAGGAGCGAAGGGCCGGCTTGCTTGGCAAGGCCCGGATGACCGAGCTTAGCAACAGACCGCGAGGCAAAGCCGAGCGCCTGCACTCCAACAAAAAAGCGCGGCCCTGAGCCGCGCTTTTTCTTTGTCGATCACTCGCGCCGCTTATTTCGCAAGATGCGAATCCAGCGTGATATGCACCGTAATTTCGTCGCTCACGGCCGGCACAGCGTAGGTCACGCCGAAATCCGAACGCTTGAGTACGACGTCGGCGTCGAAACCGGCGCTCGGCACCTTCAACATCGGGTTGTCGCCGATCTTGTTGACCTTGCCGTTGAGCACGATGGACTTGGTCACGCCGTGCACGCTGAGGTCGCCCGTAATCTTAAGTCCTGCGCCTGCCTTTTCGATCTTGGTGCTCTTGAACGTGATATCAGGATACTTGGCCGCTTCGAACATGTCGGCCGATTTCATATGCGCGTCGAGCTTCTCGACGCCGGTATGCAGGCCATCAAGCGGCATAGTCACGTTCACAGACGACTTGGTGATGTCGTTCTTGTCGAGCATCAGGCTGCCATTGATCTTTTCGAGCCGCGCGGACGGCTTGGAAAATCCGATGTGATCCCAAGTGAAGGTCACGAAGGTGTGGCTATTGTCTATATCGTATTTCTGCACAGCGGCGGCAGGGGCCGCGGCAGCGGCTGGTTTGTCCTGGGCGAAGGCTGGCAGGCTGGCGAGCAACAGCAGGGAAAGCGCAAGACGTTTCATGGATGACTCCTTGGGTTGATGGTGCGATCTGTAATGCGGTCAGTATAGGACCCGACAAGCGCGCGATTGCTTCCGTGCATGGAACGATGCGTCGCGCAACCTCTGCACGTAGCCTTTACAATCGCGCTGTGACTTCCCCGATCAAATCCTCAAGACCCGCCAGCGGCGTCTGCGTCATCACCGATGGTGCCGCCGGCAATGAGCGTCAGGCTCTCGCGCTGGCGCAGGCGATGCGGCTCTCGCCGGCCGTGCACCACATCGCGCTGCGCGCGCCGTGGCGCTGGATCGGACCTGCGCGCGTGCGCGGCGTCAGTTTCGCCATGCCGCGCAAGCAGTGGCGCGCATTGAGCCAACCCTGGCCCGCGCTCGCGATCGGCTGTGGTCGTCACGCGGCGGTCGTCACGCGCGCGCTGCGCGAGGCTTCGGGCGGTGCGACCTATGCCGTGCAGATACTCGATCCGCGCATCGATCCCGCGCATTTCGATCTGGTAATCGCGCCACGCCACGATGGCCTCGACGCGCCGAACGTGATCCAGACCATGGGCTCGCTCAATCCGATCGACGATGCGCGCCTCGCCGCGGCGCGCGACGCGTTTCCGCTGTTCGCCAAACTTGCACAGCCACGCACCGTGCTGCTGGTCGGCGGACAGCGGCGTGGGCTCGAACTCGACGATGCCTGGATGAGCGCGCTGATCGATACCCTCGACCGCTGGCACGAGCGCGACGGCGGCAGCCTCATGATCTCGACCTCGCGGCGCACGCCGGATGCCTGGCGCGAGCGCCTGCGCGGCGCGTTCCGCCACGGCCTCACTTGCTTCTGGGGCGGCGGCGCCGACGGCGCCAACCCGTACGCGGGTTATCTCGCCTACGCCGATCGCATCGTGGTGACGCCGGACTCGGTCAATATGCTGAGCGAGGCCTGCGCGACCGGCGTGCCGGTGTTCACCTCCCTGCCCGCGAATGCGCCGGCGAAGCTCGCCGCGTTCCATGGCGAACTCGTCGATCAGGGTTGGCTGCACGATTTGAGTGTGGATCCATCCAGCGTGCGGCAGCCGCCGCCACTGCGCGAAATCGCGATGGTCGCGAGCAAGGTCTGGCATCAGATCGAGGCGACGCGACCGGACGTCGCGGTCGCGCTCGAAACCGGCAGGTAAGCGACGCGGGTCGAAAGCCCCCGTGTCGGCTGGCGCATAGGTCAGCTTCTACCTTTCGGTATCGGCAGGATCATCGGCACCTGACGGCGATAGTCCTCGTAAGGTTTGCCGATGCTCGCGACGAGATCGTGCTCCTCGAATTGAATCGCGATGAGGATGTAGACGGTCGTGGCGATTGCGAACACAAGATGCGCCGCGGTCATGTGCGGCGTCGACCAGAACGCGATGATGAAGCCCAGATAGATCGGGTGGCGCACGAACTTGTACAGAAACGGCGTGCCGAACTTCAGCGGCGTATACGGCCGCCCCTGATAGTTCAAATACACCTGACGCAAGCCGAACAGATCGAAGTGGTTGATCAGGAAGGTGGCGATCAACACCATCCCCCAACCGAGCGCGAACAACATCCACAGCACGGTCTGCAGGCTTGCGTTTTCGACGGTCCAGATCGTGCCGCCGATCGGACGCCACTGCGAAAACAACAGGATCAGCGCCAGGCTCGCAAACAAGACATAGGTGCTGCGCTCGACTGCCGGCGGAACGATGCGCGTCCACCATGCCTTGAACGCGGGACGCGCCATGACGCTGTGCTGCACGGCGAACACGCCCAACAGCAGCGCGTCGACGAGCAGCGCTTCAGCGAACGAAGTCGTCGGATTCGAATCGATGCCCTTGGGCACGTAGAGGTTGCCCACGAAACCTATCGCATACAGGAAGGTGACGAAGAAAATGGCGTAGCAAATGACGCCATAGAGCAGAGCCAGCGAGCGTCCCATGTGAATCTCCGCAACGAGAACCACGATTTGGTCGCGTGGATGCTACTCCGTCAGGCGCGCCGCGTCCTGATCGCTAAGCAAAACCAAGCCCGAACTCTGCACATATTTGCTGCACCAAGGCCGTGTGCTTGAGCAATTCCGCATCGCGTGGCACCAAACGCGGCCGCGCATCGAGCGTGCAGCTCAGCGCACGCGCGAGCAACGCCGCATGCGCATCAGCAAGCGCGCGGGCTTGCGCCGAATCGAGCAGGCGCGCCTGGCGCGCGCGCGCGATGAGCGTCGCGCTGCTGCCGCTTTCGGCCAGATGGGGATGCGCATGTGCGTGCAGCAGCACGAGGGTCTGCAGCAGGAACTCGATATCGAGCAAAGTGCCGGCGCCCTGCTTCAGGTCGAGCAGTTCGGATGTGGAGCGGTCGCGTTCGGCGCGCCAGCGCGCGCGCATCGAGCCGACTTGTTCGATCACCTCGCCGGCGTTGCGAAGCCCACACTGCGTCGTATCGCGCACCTGCACGAACTTCGCGAGCATCGCCGGCGCGCCCGCAATCGGGCGCGCGCGCACGAGCGCCTGCTGCTCCCACACCCAGGCGCGTTCGCGCTGGTAGCCGGCAAATGCGGCGAGGCTCGTCACGAGTAGGCCCTTGCCGCCGTCCGGACGCAGACGCACATCGACTTCGTACAGCCGCCCCGCCTGCGTCGCGAGCCCGAGCCAGTTGACCATGCGCTGCGCGATGCGCGCGTAGTAGCGCATGCCGTCGAGCGCGCGAGCGCCGTCGCTCTCGCGCTGCGCATAGGCCTCGTCGTAGACGAACACGAGATCGAGATCGGAGCCGAAGCCTAGCTCGCTGCCGCCGAGGCTGCCATAGCCGATCACGGCGAGGCCCTCGTCCTCGAGCTCGGGCACGAGGCTGCCGTGCAAGCGGCGCGCCTCGCGCGTCGCCATCGCGAGCAGTTCGGCGACGACGAAATCGGCGATGACTGACAAGCCCCGTGCAGTCGGGATCGCGCCGAGTCGGCCATAGCGATAGGCCAAGCCGACGCGGAACATCGCGCTGTTCTTTTCTTCCTGCAGCACGACGAGGCGCGCTTCGGCGTCGTCGGCGGCGACGTTCGCCAGACGTCGCTGTGTCTGGCGCAGCAACGCGCCACGATCGGGCGCGTCGGTTTCGAGTCGCGTGTCGAGCAAATCGTCCAGCAGCAGCGGATGCGCGATCACGCGCTCGGCCAGCAAGGCGCTGTCGGCGAACAACGCGACCAGGCGAGCGCGCACTGGCGGATGCTCTTCGAGCAGGGCGAGATAAGCCGAGCGCCGCACGATGCTGTGCAGCAGGCGCAACAGGCGATCGAGGCAGACATCGGGCGCGCCAGTGCCCGCGGCTTCGTCGAGCAGCAGCGGCAGGATCGCGTCAAGGCGTGTGCGCCCGCGCGGCGACATCGCACGCACGGCGCTGCTGTTGAACAGCGCGGCGATCCTCGTGTGCAGATCCGCGACGTTCGCATAGCCTAGCTGGCGCAGTGCCTGCGCCTCGCCCGCGCCGGCTGCGATCGCCTGACAATAGGCCGCGGCAGCGGCGACATCGCGCCGCTCGCCGACCTGCAGCGGCGCCATCACTTCGGCGAAAATCCGGCTCACGTCCGCGCGCGCGCGCGCGACATCGGCGTCGAACTGCGCATGATCGGCATAGCCTAGCGCGAGCGCGATGCGCGCATGCAGTGCGGAATCCTCGGGCAGCTCGTGCGTTTGCTCGTCGCGCAGCATCTGCACGCGATTCTCGACCTGGCGCAGCACGCGATACGCCGTACGCAGACGTTTCGCGCTGTCGATGCCGATCACGCCGAGCTGCTCGCAGGCCGCGAGCGAAGGCAGCAGCCCGCGCTCGCGCAAGGCCGGCTCACGCCCGCCGCGGATCAGCTGCATCAGCTGCACGATGAATTCGATTTCGCGAATGCCGCCGGGCCCGAGCTTGAGATTTCCTTCGAGATCCTTGCGCGCAACTTCGGCGTCGATCAGCGCCTTCATCTCGCGCAGCCCCGCGAACGCGGTGTAGTCGAGATAGCGCCGGTACACGAATGGACGCAAGGTCTCGATCAGGCGCTTGCCCGCGCTGAGATCGCCCGCGACCGGACGCGCCTTGATCCACGCGTAGCGCTCCCAGTCGCGACCTTCCTGCTGGTAGTACTGCTCCATCGCCGCGAACGACAGCGCCACGCGCCCGGCACTGCCGAACGGCCGCAGGCGCAAATCGACGCGGTAGACATAGCCGTCGACCGTAATCTCGGCAAGCAGTTTCACCAGCAGCTGACCGAAGCGCGCAAAAAAAGTCTCGTTCGCCAGCGCACGCGCGCCGTCGGTCGTGCCGTTCTCGGGATAGGCGAGGATCAGATCGATGTCGGACGAAAAATTGAGATCGGCGCCGCCGAGCTTGCCCATGCCGATCACGATCAGTCGCTGCACCACGCCTTGCGCCGAACGCGGCTTGCCATAGCGCTCGACGAGTACGCTTTCGCCGAATTGCATGGCCGCTTCGAGACAGGCTTCGGCCAGTGCGGTGGACCCCGCAAGCGTCTGTTCGACCGTGTCGAGCTTGTTGACGTCGCGCCAGATCAGCCGCACCGCTTCGCGCCGGCGGTAGACGCGCAGGGCACGCATCGCCGACGCTTCGTCCGCGCCGCGTTCGAGCAGAAGGCGTCGCGCATCGGCGTGATGCGGGCTGGCCATCAGAGCTATACCCGCCGCACCGAGCAATTCCGGCTCGCGCTGCAATGCGTCGAAGGCGAAATCGCTTGCGAGCAACACGCGCTGCAGATGCTCGGCGACGCCGGCATCGTCATGCATCGCCACGCCTGCCTCGCGGCAGCGCGCGATCAAACGCGCGTAGCGCGCTGCGGTGAATTCGCTGGGGTTGAACGCAGTGTTCAAACGGAAGATGCGGCTCTGGGGGAGCGCACTATGCCACGTCGACGCGACACGCGTGATTCCAAAGCACCGGAAGCATGCCCCTGGCTTCACTTGAAAGTGCGGCCATGGATGGCCGCTTTTTGATCTCCGCGATCACGGACGATCGCACAAGTAACCCCGCAAAAATAAAGCCCGCCGCGATTGCTCGCGACGGGCTACCCTCCCCCACAAGCCCGCAGGCATTGTGTGCGCGCATTGTCATAACATCGTTTTCACATTGCACGTCGCGGCGCAGCAATTCGTCGACGAATGTGCGCTCCGCATTGCCGTCGCGCCAAGGCCCTTGCCAACGTTGTCATGCCCGCTACACTGCGGCGAGCGGACGCGACGAGAGATCGATGCAGGCGCATACACAACTGACCACGGAATGGCGCGACTGGATCGCGCTCAATCTCGCACGCGGCTGCGACCCGCAGACGCTGGTCGCGGACATGCTCCGCTCGCATTTCGAACCGAGCTTCGCGCATAGCGCGGTGTTCGGCTTCTCCGCAGCGCCCGCGGTCGCCGCGGTCGCCGCCTACGCTTACGACAAGCCGCGCATCGCCGACGGCAACATCCTCGTCGCCGGCGGTCGCCCGATGCGCGTGCTGCTGCGCGTCGAGCAGCCGATGATCGCGTTCATCGACAACATCCTCGACCCCGACGAATGCGACGAGCTCGTGCGTCGCTCGGCCTCGCGACTCGAACGGTCGACGATCGTCGATCCGCAGAGCGGCGCGGGCGCGACGATTCCGAACCGCAGCAGCGAAGGCACGTTCTTTCCGATCGAGGCAGATCCGTTCATCGCACGACTCGACCGGCGCATCGCGGCGCTCATGAATGCGCCGGTCGAAAAAGGCGAAGGCCTGCAGATCCTGCAATATCAC
>CAZDWH010000023.1:0-2903 GCA_964509025.1 uncultured Rhodanobacteraceae bacterium | reverse complement strand
ACATATCGCTAATGGCGGCCAGCGCATCGCCACCCTTATCATGTATCTCAACGACGTCGCCGACGGCGGGTCGACCGTGTTTCCCGAGTTGAAGCTGACGGTCGGGCCGAAGAAAGGCGCGGGCGTGTACTTCGAATACTGCAACGCGCGCGGGCAGGTCGATCCGCTCACCCTGCACGGCGGTTTGCCCGTGCTCGACGGCGAGAAGTGGATCGCGACGAAGTGGGTACGGCAGCGTCGCTACGGAACGACCTAGATCGATCTGGCATCGGAAAAAAAGCCCGACGGCGAACCGTCGGGCTTCTTGTTGCGGTACTACACTGAGCCTATCTGCCGAGATCCGACAGGAAGCGCTTGGTGTATTGCAGCGGTGTTGTCCCGGATACCGAATTGCAGGTCGACGATGCCGTGCTCATCGGGCTAGGACACGGCGTGTCGCGGTCGAGCGACCAGAAGTGAATGCCCGCGAGTCCGTTCGCCTTCACATAATTGGTCATCGTGTCGACGTTGGCGATCGAGAATATCTCGCTCGATGCGTCGTTCACGCCAATCATCGGCGTCAACTCGATGTGGCTCGCCGGAACGCCGTACGTGTGCTGCAGGTTCGTCACCGCCTGGATCGCCGACTGGCCCATGTCGCAGGCGCCGCCCACGACGACGCAGTTGGCCGCCGACGTACCGCCGAAGTCCATGACCATGAGGTTGATCGTGTAGTGCGCAAGACCCGCACTCTGGATCGCCCTGACCGTCATGTCGCCGAGAGAATTCAGCCCGCCGAAGCTGCCATCGGACGCCGCGAGCGTCGCCAGGGTGAACGAGAAACGCAGACTCGGATAGGTGCTCTCGGCCAGTTTCACTTGCGCGATGAGGTTGTTGATGTCGGCCTGCGACTGTCCGCCCTCTATGTCGAAGTCGACACCCACCATCTGTGGCGACAGATAGCGTGAGATGAATGAGTTCATCCCCGCCTGGCTCGCGCAGCTGAAAGTACCTGCCGCACCGCCGGTCGAGACGACGTAGTTCACGCCTGCATTCGACAAAGCCGGAATGTTGGCGCTCGCGAACGCGGGTGCTTGAATGCCGCCCCAGTTTTCGCTGCCGCAAACGCCCGTAGCGAACGCGAGCGTGATCGAACCGATGTTCGGCACGTAGTTCGACACCAGACTACCCGGTCCGACGAGCGGAATCGACGAGCCTTCCACGGCACTCTGCATCACGTTCGTATTCCAGTTAACGTTGATCGTGATGTCTTTGTAAGGGCCGAACAGCAGACCGCTTGGCGTCGGTGTCGGTGTCGGAGTCGGCGTTGGTGTAGGGGTCGGCGTAGGAGTCGGCGTTGGTGTAGGGGTCGGCGTCCCGCCGCTGCAGCTGCCGAGCGAAGTCCACGGCTGGCCGCTGCCGGACGGACCGTTGCTGGTGGCAGGATCATTGCCCTGTGTCCACCAGTTGGCCTTGTAGTTGATTCCGTTTTCGCTGACCAGCGCGCCACCGGTGTAGGCGGTGGTTGCTTTCCATGCTGGGTCGCAGCCCGTCGGGGTCGGGGTCGGGGTCGGCGTTGGGGTGGGCGTTGGAGTCGGCGTTGGAGTTGGAGTCGGCGTCGGTGTAGGCGTCGGTGTTCCGCCGCTGCATGCACCTTGCGAGGTCCACGGCTGGCCGCTGCCGCTGCCGCCGTTGTTGGTCGCCGGATCGTTGCCCTGCGTCCACCAGTTGGCCTTGTAGTTGACACTGTTTTCACTGACCACGGCGCCGCCGGTGTAGGCGGTTGCCGCATTCCATGCGGCCGCACAAGACGTGGCGGCCTGTGCGCTTTGAATCGGTACGGACACGAGGACACCAATCGACAGCGCCGGTCCCAAGGCGCTGGTCAAAGCACTGCTCAAAGCAAGTCGTTTCAGATTGACGGACATTGAAAAAGCCTCCCAGGTTGAGGTTCGTTAGCTTTCCCGGATCGACCCCATCGACGCGCTCCTCCGTGCCCGATCGATGTCATCGCCGGTGCCATGATTCCTACGCGTGCTGCACTTTCTTGTTGTTTTTTATCGAGCATGACAACGATATCATTTCCAGTTACATGCTTGGTGACGCAGTTCACATTAATAGCCTATTTCCGGCAAAATTTGAGATTCTTTCCACAAAACATTCCGGATGACAACGTTATCCTCGGCAACTCAGCTGCCGCGATCAGGCGAGCATAAAAAAAACCCCGCATCGCTGCGGGGTCGAGTGCGTCGCGCTTTGCCGATGCTTTGAATGGCATCGGCTGCGATGCGCGAAGGTGAGGCAGGATGCCGATCGGCGAACGCACCAGGGACGGTTCCCAATTCTCGCCAAAAAAAAAGAAGCCCCGCAAACGCGGGGCTTCTCGCAAACAACAGAAGGATCGGGATTTCTTAGAAATCCATCCCGCCACCCATTCCACCCATGCCGCCCGGGGCGCCATGCGCGTGGCCTTCGTCCTTCTTCGGCGCTTCAGCGACCATCGCCTCGGTCGTGATCATAAGACCGGCGATCGACGCGGCGTTCTGCAGCGCGGTGCGCGTGACCTTGGTCGGATCGAGAATGCCGAACTCGACCATGTCGCCGAACTCGCCGTTGGCGGCGTTGTAGCCGTAGTTGCCCTTGCCGCCGGCGACCTTGTTGAGGATCACTGAAGGCTCATCGCCCGAGTTGGCGACGATCTCGCGCAGCGGCGCTTCCATCGCGCGCTTGGCGATCGCGATACCGTGGTTCTGGTCTTCGTTGTCGCCCTTGAGCTTCTTGATCGCGGCGAGCGCGCGGATCAGCGCGACGCCGCCGCCCGGCACCACGCCCTCTTCCACCGCCGCACGCGTGGCGTGCAGGGCGTCTTCGACGCGCGCCTTCTTTTCCTTCATTTCGACTTCGGTCGCGGCGCCGACCTTGAT
>CAZDWH010000022.1:0-23124 GCA_964509025.1 uncultured Rhodanobacteraceae bacterium | reverse complement strand
GGTTTCCACTTCGCCAAATTTGGCGAAGTCCACTTTCGGCCACGGCAGCAGATTGAGTCCGCCGCCACCGGCCACTGCGCCGCCCGTTGCGGCAGCGCCACCGCCAGCCAGTGCAGCCTTGACGAATTTCTGCACGTCTTCCTTGCTGATGCGGCCGCCGCGCTCGCTGCCGGTAACCTTGGCGAGATCGACGCCGAGCTCGCGTGCGAACACGCGCACGGCCGGGCTCGCGTAGGGCACCTTGTCCGGCATCACGGTGTCGGCGCCGAAGTTGACGGGCGGCGAGCTCGGCTTGCCGGCATCGATCGCCGGTGCGGGCGCGGACTTTGGCGCTTCCGCAGGCGCGGATTTCGCTGCTGCGACCGGGGCCGGTGCGGCAGCGGGCGTCGGAGCAGGTGCGGGCGCAGCCTTGGGCGCGGGCGCAGCAGCGGCTCCCTCACCTGCTTCGATCAGCGCGACGACATGCCCTTCCGAAATCTCATCGCCAAGCTTGACCTTGATCTCCTTGACCACACCGGCGACGGATGAGGGCACTTCCATCGTCGCCTTGTCCGATTCGAGGGTGACGAGGCCCTGATCCTTGGCAACCGTGTCGCCGACCTTGACCAGAATCTCGATGACCGGGACTCCGCTGTAATCCCCGATATCCGGAACTTTGACTTCTGTGGCCATGTGCCCTCCCGGCTGCATAAGCCACGCGCGCGGCCCGCGGCATGGCTGGATTCATCGCGGCCATGCCGCGCAAGACCCTCGCATCATAATCCGAACCGATGACTTTGCGCTGCGTCGTCGGACGACGATGCGTCGTCCAAAAACAAAGGGCGCCCGCAGGCGCCCTTTGCTACTTGTTGAAACAGGTGCGTCTAGCGCGAGGTGCCCGCCGCAGGGCGCTCGGCCTCATTGTGCTTCTTGTTGTAAACGCGCTTGCTCTGGTGGTTTTCCTTGCCCTGAATGCGCGCCTGCTCGGCGGCGTTGACGTGGCCGTTCGCGCCGGCGCGCGCCTCGGCGCGGTCGACGTGCGCCTGACCGCGTTCGAGCGAACCGGCTTCCTTGTTGGTCAGCTCACCCGAACGCACGCCCTGGTTGATGCGCTGCTGCTGGTTGACGTTGCGCTGCACGTCGGTCTGCATGCGCTTGGACGAAGCGGAATTCGGATTGCCGACGACGCCATTGTGCTTGTCCTGATAGATGTCGGTGCTGACGTGATTCTGTTCGCGCTGGATCTGGGCCTTTTCACCGGCGCTGAGCTTGCCGTCCTTCATGTCGCGCGCTTCGGTGCGGTCGATGCGCTGTTCCTTGTGTTCGAGACTGGCCGCTTCCTTGGTCGAAAGCTGGCCCGACTGCAGACCCTGCTCGATGCGCTGCTGCTGATCGACATTGCGCTGCGTTTCGGTGGCCGCGTTCTGCGCATGCGCGCTCAGCGAAAAAACCGTGGCGATGACCAGGGCGACAAGACTGCGTTGCATTTGGATACTCCTGCTGTTGTAGGCGATGTGGTAACGAAGATCGTCTGGAAACGATCGGCACGATGCGGTGCTCGTCTGCCAAAAACGCTGGCTGCGACTCGGCGTTGACGCCGGTCGCTGAAGCAACGCTAAACGCGAACTGCGTCGCCACCTCACGCCGGCCAAGTACATTCGCCTGTCATCCGATTCGCATCTCGCCCGTTGCACAGTGATGACGATCCGCTTGAGATGCCGCGATGCGATTGCCCACTTCCAGCTTCAGTTTTGTTACAGCACGGCGGCTCGCGCGCCAGTCGCTGTCGATCGCACTGATCGCCGCCTGCGCCAGCCTGTCAGCGCCCGCCGCGACGGCCGGCAGCAAGACCAGCCTGTCGCGCGAAGACGCGCTCTGGCTCGATCGCGTCACTTACGGGCTCGACAGCGCGACGGTTGCGCGCTTCCGCGAGCTCGGCAAAAAGCGCTTCCTCGAAGAACAGCTGTCAGGCCGCAACGACAGGCTGCCGGCGGAGATCCAGGCGCAGATCGACGGACTCGACATCCAGCGCACGCCAGTCGCGCAGCGCGTAGTCGAGGAGATCGCCGAACAGAAGCGCATCAATTCGCTCGGCAACGAGGACATGAAGAAGGACGCGCGCCGTGAGCGGCAGGAACTCGGCAACAAATACGCCTACGAGGCGACGCGGCGCGAACTGCTGCGCGCGATCTATTCGCCGGCGCAGCTCAAGGAACAGATGGTCTGGTTCTGGCTCAACCACTTCAACGTGTTCGCGCAGAAGGGCTATGTGAAATTTCTCGCCGGCGACTACGCCGAACGCGCGATCCGGCCGTATGCGCTCGGCCATTTCCGCGATCTCGTGCTCGCGACACTCAAGCATCCGGCCATGGTGCAGTACCTCGACAATGCGCAGAACGCGGCCAACCGCATCAACGAGAACTACGCGCGTGAGCTGATGGAGCTGCACACGCTCGGCGTCGATGCCGGTTATACGCAGGCCGACGTGCAGGAACTCGCGCATATCCTCACCGGCGTCGGTATCGATCCGAATCACGACGATCCGCGCGTGCGCAAGGAATGGCAGCCGCTCGTGCTGCGCGAGGGTCTGTTCGAGTTCAATCCGGCGCGCCACGATTTTTCCGACCGCACCCTGCTCGGACAGAAGATCCGCGGCGGCGGCTTCGACGAAGTCGAGCGCGCGGTCGATCTGCTCGTGAAACAACCGCAGTGCGCGCATTTCGTCTCGCGCCAGCTCGCGCAGTATTTCGTCAGCGACGAACCACCCGCGACCCTCGTCGACGCGATGGCGAAGACATTCCAGCGCAGCGACGGTGACATCGCGGCGACACTGCGCACGCTGTTCGAGTCGCGCGAGTTCGAGGCTTCGCTCGGCAAGAAGTTCAAGGACCCCATGCACTACGTCGTCTCGTCCGTGCGCCTCGCCTACGACGGCAAGCCGATCGCCAATGCCAAGCCGGTCGTGAACTGGCTCAATGCGCAGAACGAAAGCCTGTTTGGCCATCTCACACCGGATGGCTATCCGCTCGGCGAAAGCGCTTGGGCGAGTTCGGGTCAGATGGCGCGGCGCTTCGAGATCGCACGCACGATCGGCTACGGCAACGCGCATCTGTTCGAGTCCGAAGACGGCGGAACGCCGGGCACGGCGATGTTCCCGAAGCTGTCTTCGCCGCTGTATTTCGACGGCATCGAACCGTATCTGTCGAAGACTACGCTGAACGCGCTCGACGGCGCGCAAACGCCGCAGGAATGGAATGCATTCCTGCTTGCCTCGCCCGAATTCAACTACCGCTGATTGCGAGAACCCCCATGCAACGTCGCGATTTTCTCCGTCTGACCAGCTCCGCTCTCGCGCTGCCTGCGGCGCTCACACTCGGCGGCCGCGTCTTCGCCGCGCCGGCTTCGTCGCCGCGCTTCCTGCTCGTGTTCCTGCGCGGCGGCTACGACTGCGCCAATCTGCTCGTGCCGTATTCGAGCGATTTCTATTACGCCTCGCGCCCGAATATCGCGATCGCGCGACCCGACGCGAACAACCCAGCGAGTACGATCGCGCTCGACAGCAACTGGGGCCTCGCGCCGACACTGCGCGAGACGATCGCGCCGATGTATCAGTCGAAGCAGGTCGCCTTCGTGCCGTTCGCCGGCACCGACGATCTGTCGCGCAGCCATTTCGAAACGCAGGACAGCATCGAGCGCGGCGAGCCGATGCAGGGCAAGCAGGACTATGGTTCCGGCTTCATGGCGCGACTGTCGTCCACGCTGACCGGCAAGGCCGCGCCGATCGCGTTCACCGATGCGCTGCCGCTGACCTTTCGCGGCGCCAACGATATTCCGAACATCTCGCTCAAGGCGGTGAACAAACCGGCATTCGATGAACGCCAAGCCGCTGTGCTCAACTCGATGTATGCGCAACATCATTTGCAGACCGCCGTCGCCGATGGGCTCGAACTGCGCGCGCACGTGGCGAAGGAATTCGAGTCGGAGATGAACGCGGCGAATCGCGGCGCGGTCAGCGCGAAGGGTTTCGCGATCGAGGCGCAACGCATCGCCAGGCTGATGCGCGACGAGTATCGACTCGGCTTCGTCGACATCGGCGGCTGGGACACGCACGTCAACGAAGGCGGCGCGCAGGGCGCGCTCGCGGGCAATCTCGACAATCTCGGCCGCGGCCTTGCGGCGTTCGCGCAGGAGCTCGGCAACGAGTGGAAGAACACCGTCGTGGTCGTCGTGTCGGAATTCGGCCGCACCTTCCGCGAGAACGGCAACCGCGGCACCGATCACGGCCACGGCTCGGTCTACTGGGTGCTTGGTGGCGGCATCGACGGCGGCCGCATTGCCGGCGAGCAGCAGAAAGTCGAAGCCGCGACCCTGCTGCAGAATCGCGACTATCCGGTGCTCAACGACTACCGCAGCCTGCTCGCGGGCCTGTACGTGCGCATGTGGGGCCTGTCGCCGGCGCAGATCGGCAAGGTGTTTCCGCAGACGCGCGCGGCCGATCTGCGCCTGGTTTGACGAAAGAATCGCGGGTGGGCGCGCTGCCCACCCGCTTCAGCCCTTGAAGATACCGCGCAGCACCGCGCCCGCGATGCCGCCGGCAACGCCCGATTCGACGTTCTCCACGGTGGATTCACCGCTGAGGTACGGCGACAGCGCGTGCGCGAGATTCGGCACGGTCAGCGTCTGCAGCCACACGCGACCCGGCCCGGTCAGGCGCGCAACGAAAAGGCCATCGCCGCCGAACACCGCGTTGGCGAAACCGCGCATCAAGACCACGTCGAAATTCACCGAGCCCTCGATCATGCCGACATGGCCCGGATGCACGCGCAGCACTTCGCCCGGCTTCAGGTCATAGATCATTGCTTCGCCACCGAGCTCGACCCAGGCCGTGCATGGCCCGCTCAACTTTTGCATCACGAAGCCGTTGCCGCCGAAGATGCCCGCGCCAAGCGAGCGCTGGAATCCGGTGCCGAGCTGCACGCCTTCGGTCGCGCACAGAAAACCGTGACGATGGATCAGATAGGTTTGCCCGGCGCTGACGTCGACCTGCAGAATCGTGCCGGGCACTTTCGCCGCGAACGCGATCTTGCCGCTGCCATGCGGCGGTGCCGAGTATTCGGTCATGAACAGGCCGCCGCCTGAGAACGCGCGGCTCAACGCGCCCCAGACACCCTTGCTGCCGGCGGTGAATGCGGTCGTCTTCATCTGCACCGCGTCGCTCATCCACGAAAACTCGCCGGGTTCGGCGACGATCTTGTCGCTGCCCTGCAATTCGATTTCGAGCACGGGCAAAGTCGAACCCATGATGTTCGCTTTCATCTTTAACTCCCCAAGTGGATTAACAATTCAACGCGCAGGCGCTTGCCGCGGCGAGGCTGTCACGTAGCGCGTTAAGACTTGCCAGCTGAGCAATTTTTCCGCGCGCGCGATCGACGCGTTCGCCGGGCTCGTCGATGGCAGCTTGAGGATTTCCACGCGCGTGCGCAAGGCCGCGTCGAATTGCGGCGCGATATGCCGCGCAAACCCTTCGGCGGCCTTGCCGCCGTTGAGCGCGATCGCACGGATCGTCGGCATGCGCAGCAAGAGGCGTGCGATCGCGTTCGGCACTTCGCTCGCGCGCACGATGCTCGCGTCGAGACTGCCGGCGCGCTCGACGCGCTCGTACACATCCCAGATGCCGATGCCGAGCGCGTGCAGTCGGCTCATGCGCTCGGCGTAGGGCAATTCGACGCCCGCATCGAACAATTCGCCCATGAACGGCCAGAACAGATTCTGCGCATGGCCGTAGGACTGGCGCAATTCGAGCGAGCGCAGGCTCGGCACCGTGCCGAGCACGAGCACGCGGCAATCCGCGCCGATCTGCGGCGGGAAGCTCGCCACCTGCCGCATGCGTGAACGCGAGTCGCGCGTCGTCTGCCCCGCCTGATCTTTCTTCATTGTGTACTTGTGAATAACTATACTTAACGCAAAACCACCGCGCTTCATGTTACTGAACTCTTGTGCAACGCGCGCGCGCACTAACCTGCGATTAACGCAGCGCTAATCGCGATTTTACTTGCACGGCGTAGCCTTGGCTCTCGCGTCAACGTGGTCAGAGCGCGCTGGCGCGATCCCCCTTTCGCTGTTGGAGCAAGACATGAATCAAGACATCATTCAAACCAAATGGTCGCAGATCAAGCAACCGTTGCAGACGCAATTCAACAAGCTCACCGAAGAAGATCTGGCGCGGCCGCAAGGCGACCACCAGTATTTGGTCGGCAAATTGCAGGAACGCTACGGCTGGCAGCGTGACAAGGTCGAGCAGGAACTGCGCTCGTTCGAGAACATGCTGAAGAAGGCGGCATAAGCATCGTCATCACGGATGCGGAAACCGCGCGCCCTTACGCCTGCGGTTTCTGCATCCTATTGACGAACCGCGCCTGCAGCGGCAGGCCGCGCGGGCTTCAACTCTTCTTCAGCGCCGTGAGGTCGGCGAGCACCTGCGCCGAATTTTCCTTCGGGTCCACCTTGAGATAATGCTTGGCGACCTTGCCATTCGGGTCGATCAGAAAGGTTTCGCGCTTGGCGTAAGTCATCTGCATCTTGTCGCTGTAGGTCAGGACGCCATAGGCCTTGGCCGTGGCCTGCGTGTTGTCCGACAGCAGCGGGAACGGCGCGTGATACTTCTCCGCGAACGCGGCATGCGACTTCACGTCGTCGAGGCTCACGCCGACGACTTCGCAACCAGCCTTGTGCAGTTTGGCGACGTCGTCGCGGAACGTGCACAGCTCGGTCGTGCAGCCCGGGGTATCGTCCTTCGGGTAGAAGTACACGACAAGCCACTTGCCGTGGTAGTCCTTGAGCGCATGCCAATCGCCCTTTTGGTCCTGCAGCTTGAACTCAGGCGCGGCGGAGCCGTCGGCAGGGCCTGTGGCATCCTGCGCAGCAACATTCATGGCGAACGCCGCGGCGGCGGCGAGAACGGCGATTTTCAGCAGCGATTTCATGGGCGCAATCTCCATCGACGGGAAGAAACTTGGACGTGGGCGATAGACCGGCGCGCGCCGAAATTGCTTACGCGCGAGGATCAGGCCGGATTCGGTTGCAGCAGGTCCCAGCGATTGCCGTACAGATCCTCGAACACCGCAACGCTGCCGTATGGCTCATGCCGCGGCTCTTCGAGAAACTTTACGCCCTGCGCGCGCATGCGCGCGTGGTCGCGCGCGAAGTCGTCGGTATGCAGGAACAGGAACACGCGCCCGCCGGTCTGATCACCGATGCGCGCGGTCTGCTCCGGTGACGACGCCTTGGCAAGCAGCAACAGCGTGTCTGCGCCGCGCGCGGGCGCGAGCGTGACCCAGCGTTTGCGCCCCTCGTCGCGGTCTTCGATCAGTTCGAAGCCGAGGCAGCGCGTGTACCAGGCAATCGCTTCGTCGTAGTCTCTTACGACGAGAGCAATCGTGGCTATACGACGTTTCATCGGACGCTGCTGACCTTACGCACCTATTTCTTCTTCGTCGCGCCCGGCAGATGTGACATGTCGAGCCCGCCGGTCTCGAACACGAGCGTCTTCCTGCCGCCGCCCTTGAGCACTACATCGATCGCGACCTTCTTCGTGCGCAGCACGCGCTGGATGAAGGTTCGATCATCGTCGATGAACAATGCGGGCTCGCCGGTCGGCGGGATCGTCGCCTTCATCGGCTTGGCCGGCTCGCCGTCGAAGCTGACCGGCAGGGTCGGGCAGCCGGAACGGCAATCGAACTTCTCGTTGTCGAGCATCATGTATACATTTTGACCCCAGGCCGGATGCTGGCGAATGATCAGATGCACGTGTACCGCATCCTTGCCGCTCACGCCGGCGGGTGTCAGCGGCGGCGTGCTCTCGATCGACGCGGCGTACTGCGTGCCGCCTTTTTCGGGCACCGCGGTGTAGGCCCAGAGCTTGGCGAGGCGGTTCGACTCGGCCTGCGCGGTCGCCTTGGCGCGCACGTTGTCGAGCGTTTCCTTGACCTTGGCCGCCGCGGCGCTGTCTGGATAGGTCTTGACGATATCGCCACCGAGTTGCGCGGCAAGGTCATAGCTCTCCTTGATGCGCATCTGGTCGTAGAGCTGGAAATCCTTCTGCGCCTTCGCCTCGGCGGCGGCCTTGGGATCAACCGCCGTGTCGGTTGCCGTGGTCGCCGTCGCCGTGGGCTTCGCACTCGACCCCGTATTCGATCCGGAAGAGCACGCGGCCAGCAGCGCGGCGATCAAAACAACAAACGTGGACATCCGATGCGACATGGTCCGCCTCCGCGGGACTGGTGTGCGACAACCTTACCCGATTTAGCGGCGCATCGGCAGCACCTCGGCAGGCACTCGCATGCTCAGTGGCAGAGATCACGACCCAGGTTCTTGTCGTAGGTCGAGACATCCTCGTCGTGCGCGTGCCCGCTGCGCCCGAGCGCGCCGGCGCGGCGCATCTGCGCACAGGCCTGCTCGCGCGGGATGCGCACGCCGCGCACGCTCACGGCCTTGCCGGACGACGACGCGCCGCCCTTGCCGTGATGCGATCCACGCAGCGACGCGCTCGTGTCACTGGCGATCGTGCGCGGGCAGCCGTTGTGGCGGTAAAACACCTGTCCATCCGCCGCGCGGCATTCCCAGGATTGCGCGTTTGATTCGCGCGAGTGACTGAACCTTGCGCGCACTGGACGGGCTTCGCGCGTCGGTGCAGCAAGCGCGTATGTGGGCGACGGCGCATAGGCCGGCGCGGGGTCGACCGCAACGGCCTGCTCGATTTCCCGCGCCGAGCAGGGCTTGTCCTGAAACGTCACCGCGCCGCGCGCATCGTCGCAGCGATATACCGGCGCCGCGGCCTTGACCCCAGCCGCCAGCGCGAACAACACGAGCAGCGCGAGCCACTCGTACCAGCGCATGCAACGCCAGCCGTTGTCGAATTCGTACTTGTCCATTGCGCTCCCCCTGGTTTTTGGTAGCGTCATTCTGCGGACATCGCCGCACTGCGGCGATGGCAGAACCATGTCAGGTTCTGTAGGAAACTTCCGACACGGGCGCGGCAGACGCGGCGACCCTACAATGCGCTTCCACTTCGCCATCGATGGAATCGCCATGCTCCTTCGCCGCACCGGTTGCGCCGCCTTGCTCGTCCTGTTGTTTGCGCACGCCGCCCACGCCGCCACGCACGAGTCGCCGGCAAGCGTCGATGCCGCACTCGAACGCGCGCGCAGCGAACATCGCCCGGTGCTGATCGATTTCCAGGCACAGTGGTGCTACTCGTGCTACTTCATGAACACCAATGTGCTGACCGGCAAGGAGTGGAACGCGACGCTCAAGCGCGTGATTCTGGTCGAAGCCGACACCGACTCGCCCGATGGCGCGGCGTGGATGAAGAAGCTCAGCGTCAAGGCGCTGCCGAGCTATGTCGTGCTCAATCCGGACGGCAGCGAACTCGGGCGCATTCTTGCCGAACAGCCGCGCGACAAGTTCTATCCGGCTCTCGAACGCATCCTCGGCGGCCACGATGCGCTCGATACGCTCAAGGCCGACGCGGCGAAGGGTTCGACTGCGGCATTGGCCGATGCGCTCGCGAGCTACGAAGCGCGCGGCCAGGCCACCGATGGCCTCGCCTGGTTCGCGAGCCTGCCCGACGCGGTGACGATGGCGTCGCAACACGACCGGCGCGCAGCGACGCGGCTGGCGCAACTCGCCATGGAAAAGGCGGCAAAGGAAAAAAATACCCACGAGTGCGCGGTGCAGGCACAGCGCATGCTCACCGGCGAGCCCGGCTGCGACCGCTACTACGCCGTCGACACCCTGCTCGAGTGCAGCGAATCGATGCCGGCCGCCGAGCGCAAGTCGCTGCTCGCGCCGCAACGCCAGGCACTGAATGCGCTGCTCGACAAGCAAGTCTTCGTCGCGACGCCGACCTGCGCGGACCAGCGCAGCGCGGTGATCGCCAGCGCCGATCTCGACAAGGCGCTCGGCGATCACGTGGCGGAACAAGGCGTACTCGCGCGAGGTATTGCCGCCGCGCAGCGCACGCTCACCGGCGATCTCAAGCGCGACCGCAACGCCGCCGACAATCTGCGCGTCTACCTGCTGCGTGCCGATCGCCAAAGCGAAGTCGATGCGCTGATGCCCAAGCTGATCGCGGCCTATCCCGACGACTACGTCTACGCGTTCCGCCACGGCAAGCGCCTGCTCGAACGCGGCGACGCCGCTGCGGCGCTGCCGTTTCTCGAACAAGCCGCGGACAAGGCTTTCGGCGTGAATCGCCTATCGGTCGCGAGCGCACGCGCGAAGGCGCTGCTCGCGCTCAATCGCCGCACCGATGCGGAGAAAGTCGTCGCCGACGCGCTCGAAGCGAACGGGCCGTGGTTTCCTGAAGCCGCAGCAAAACTCAAGGCCGTGCTGAAGTCCTAGCAAACGCTGAACAGGTTCGGAGTTTCCGCAAGGCAGGACGCCTCGGCTGCGGATCACGCAAGCGATTGATCCTGGGTTGCCGAGTCCGGACCTGCGCCGGACTCGACGCGCTCGGACGAGTCCAGGATGGACTTCGGAACATCCCAAGTCAGGCCGCTTCTTGCAACGCGCTGTCCTGCAGTGCGCCTTGAATCGCCGCTTCGACGCGGATTGTCGATGGCTCCACCAGCTTGCGCGCGAAACGACTCGAGATCAGCCACGCCGCGCCGCTGAGCGCGGTGGCGATCAACAGGCCGGTCCATTCGCCGCGACTGCCTGGTGCAGCCATGACGCGCGGAATATGCAGCAGCACCACCCAGCTTGCGAACATGCCGCCAAGCAGGAGCGCGGCGAGGCGTCCCTGCACGCCCGTGATGACAGCGATGCCTGCCGCGATGTCCGCGGCGCCGACGAAGTAGGCCAGGATCGAATGCGCCGGCAGCCACGCCGGAATCATCGCCGCGACAAAATCGTGCAGCAGCCATTGCAGCGCGCCGAAAGCGAGCAGACAGACGCCGAAGGCGCGCGACGCCCACACGAGTCCCGCATCGATCGGGGCGGATCGCGTCGTATTGAAAGGCATGGGCTGCGCGCGCGCGGCCGCGAACCATGCGGTCGCAAACAACGCGAGCGTCTGCGCTGCGCTGGCCCACTGTGCGGCATCGGCTGGAGCGGCGGCGAGGCGCGGCAGCTGGAGCAGCAGCAACCAAGCGAAAAACAGCACGGCTGCCGCGAGCGCGCCGACCCGCGCACGCCAACCCGATGCGATCGACATCGCAGCGCCGAGCAGAACGGCCGCGCTCACATACGCGAGCGGCAATTGCAGCGGCAACCACGCCGGTACCGGCGCGAGACCGAGCGTAAAATCACCGACGAGTGGAATCTGTACGCCGAGCATCGCCAGTCCAAGTGCGAACAGGAAACGTCCGAGTTCGAAGAACTGATCGGCCGTCTTCGGTGCAGGTCTCGCACCCGTCGAGGGAAAAGTTGCCGCCATGACCGCCTCCCGAAAGAATTCGTGGAATCGCTGGGGCAAACGTCGGGCCGCAAACATCCAACCCGCTGCATTGCTATCCTGCACGGGCTAGGACAACGCGGTGGCCAACGCATGCAACAAGCTGTGACGAAAGCCAACGCCCAAGCGTCGCAGCCTTAGCTCAGTCGAAGCAGCAAGCTGACCATGCGCAAGATCGTGCACATCGATATGGACGCGTTTTACGCCTCCGTTGAGCAACGCGATGATCCGGGCCTGCGCGGCAAGCCGGTCGTGGTCGCCTGGCGCGGCGCGCGCTCGGTCGTGTGCGCCGCCTCGTACGAAGCGCGCAAGTTCGGCGTGCGCTCGGCGATGCCCGCATTGCGCGCGGCGCGCCTGTGTCCCGATGCGATCTTCGTACCGCCGGACTTCACACGTTATAAAGCCGTCTCGCGTGCGGTGCGCGAGATTTTCCTGCGCCACACCGATCTGGTCGAACCGCTTTCGCTGGACGAGGCCTATCTCGACGTGACCGCACCGAAGTCCGCACTCACCTCCGCCACCGCCGTCGCCAAGGCGATCCGCGCGGAGATTTTCGAGACGACTCAACTCACCGCCTCGGCCGGCGTCGCGCCGAACAAATTCCTGGCCAAGATCGCGTCGGATTGGCGCAAGCCGAACGGTCTGTTCGTGATCCGTCCCGAACAGGTCGAAACCTTTCTCGCGCCGCTACCGGTCGGCAAGATTCCGGGCGTCGGCAAAGTGATGAACGCCAAACTCGAAGCGCTCGCGCTGCACACCTGCACCGATCTGCGCGCGTTCGACGCGCGCGAACTCGAACGCCGCTTCGGACGCTTCGGCCCGCGCCTGCAGGAACTCGCCCGAGGTGTCGATCACCGCGCGGTCGTGGCCGATCAGCCGGTGCAATCGATCTCGGCCGAGGACACGTTCGAGCGCGATCTGCTGCTCGAGGAGATCGAGCCCGCGATCCGCGCGCTCGCGGCGAAGACCTGGAGTCAGGCGCGCAAAGCTTTGAACGCGCCTGGCGGGCGCGTCGGTCGCACCGTCGTGCTGAAACTCAAGACTTCCGATTTCCACATCATCACGCGCAGCCACACGCCACCCGTGCCGCCACATGGCGAAGCCGAGTTCATCGACATCGCGATCGGCCTGCGCGCGCGCGTCGATCTGCCGCCGCGCACACGTTACAGGCTCGTCGGCGTGGGGCTCGCCAACTTCGTCGACCTCGCCGAGGCGGACGTGATCGCTACGGCGCAGTCGCTGCTGTTCTAGGCGCCGACGCAAAGCGGCCCAGACGAAGCGCACTTGACGTGCTTCCGCGACAGACCCTAGCCTCGCCGCTCCACCTGAGCGCTCAATGGGGAGCCGCAACATGCAGCATCGTGTTCGATTTCATTCGCTACCGCTCGCGGCTCTGACGCTGTTGGT
The DNA here is from genome assembly GCA_964509025.1 of uncultured Rhodanobacteraceae bacterium. GTDB lineage: Bacteria > Pseudomonadota > Gammaproteobacteria > Xanthomonadales > Rhodanobacteraceae > Rudaea. The sequence goes on along the minus strand of CAZDWH010000022.1, from coordinate 10,283 downwards.
CGCAAGCACCGCGTCGGACGCGGCGACAACCGTGCCGGCGACTTCTCCCGCGGTTTCGCCTTCCGGCTACAACCAGCCGCCGAAGAACATCCTCGATGTGCTGCATGCGCCGCTGCCGGCTTCGCCGTCGATCAGTCCGACGCGCGAGACGATCCTGCTCGTGACGTCGCAGAACTATCCGAGCATGGCGCGCGTGGCCGAGCCGTTCCTGCGCCTCGCCGGGGTGCGCGTGGAACCGCGCAATCACAGCAAGCACGACACGCCCGGAGGCTACGGCATCACGCCCTGTGCGATCGGCTATGAACTCGTACGCGTCGCCGATGGCAAGAGCATCCCGGTCACGCTGCCTGCGAACGCCTGCGTCGGCGGCCCGCGCTGGTCGGCGGACGGCAAGCGTTTCGCATTCGTCAATCTCGCCGCCGAGTCGGTCGAACTGTGGATCGGCGACGCGCAGACCGGCAGCGTGCGCCAGGTGCCCGGCGCCAAGCTCAATCCGCTGTTCAACTACGAGCTGCAGTGGATGCCCGATCAGGCTTCGCTGCTGGTCAAACTCGTGCCCGCCGGGCTTGGCGCGCCGCCGCCGGAACCGACCGTGCCGCTCGGCCCGAGCATCCAGGAAAGCGATGGCAAGAAGGGCCAGAGCAGCACCTATGAGGCGCGCGATACGCTCAACAACAAGCACGACGAAGACCTGTTCGATTATTACGCCGCTGCGCAACTCGCGCTCGTCGATGCGGCGACGCTCGCGATTACGCCGATCGGCAAGCCCGGCAATTATCTGTCCCTGCAGCCGGCGCCGGATGGCAAGCACGTGCTCGTCACGGCGATGCACAAGCCGTATTCCTATGTCGTTACCTATGATCGCTTCCCGCGCTCGGTCGAAGCCTGGGATCTTGGCGATCACGCGCACGTCGCGTCGAAGCAGATCGCGGACCTGCCGCTCGCCGATCGCGTGCCGATCCATGGCGTGCCGACGGGGCCGCGCAGCTTTTCGTGGCGCGCGACCGATCCTGCGACGCTGATCTGGGCCGAGGCCCTCGACGGCGGCGACTGGAATGTGAAGGTGCCGAACCGCGACAAGGTCATGGCGCAGAAAGCGCCGTTCGACGCCACCGCAACCGAAATCGCGCGCACCGAGCAACGCTACGCGGGTTACGCATGGTCGGAACGTCCCGACTTCGCGTTGCTGCACGAATACGATGAGAATCGCCATTGGGCGCGCACCTTCATCGTCGACGTCGACGCTGCCGCAAATAAGCCACGCCTGCTCTGGGATCTGTCGACCGACGAGCGCTACGCCGATCCGGGCAATCCGGACATGCACATGTTGCCGAACGGCGTGCACGTGATCGCGCTCGACGGCGATGCGATGTATCTCGAGGGCGAAGGCGCCTCACCGGATGGCGATCGTCCCTTCCTCGACAAGCTCGATCTGAAAACACTCAAGACCGAACGCCTGTTCCGCAGCGGCAAAACCGAATTCGAATCCTTCATCGATTTCATCGGCCACGATCACAAGCGTTTCCTCACCTGGCATCAATCGGTGACCGATACGCCGAACGCCTTCGTGCGCACGCTCGGGGCACCGGTCAGCGCGGCCGCAGGCGAAGCGGCGTATGCGTCGAAGAGCGTCGCGCTCACGCATATTCCCGATCCGACGCCGGCGGTGCGCGCGATCAAGAAGCGTCTGGTCAAATACAAGCGCGCGGACGGGCTCGATCTGTCGTTCACGCTGTACACGCCGCCGGGCTACAAGGAAGGCACGCGCGTACCGACGATCCTGTACGCCTATCCGCTCGATTACGCCGACGCGTCCAAGGCGGCACAGGTCAGCGGCTCGCAATACACCTTCACGCGCCTGCGCCAGTACCGGCTGCTGCTGCTCGCCGGCTACGCGATCATCGACAACGCAGCGTTCCCGATCGTCGGCGATCCGAAGAAGGCTTACGACACTTATCTCGACCAGCTCGTCGCCGACGCGAAAGCCGCGGTCGACGAAGCAGTGAAGCTCGGCGTGGCCGATCCGGAACGCATCGGCGTCACCGGCCACAGCCACGGCGCACTGATGACGGTCAACCTCGTTGCGCATTCGGATCTGTTCCGCGCCGGCGTAGCGACCAGCGGCTCGTACAACAAGACGCTGACGCCCTTCGGCTTCCAGAGCGAACGCCGCTCGGTGTGGGAAGCGCCCGAGGTGTACACGAAGGTGTCGCCATTCTTCGTCGCTGACAAGATCAAGACGCCGCTGCTGATCGTGCACGGCGCCGACGATGCCAATCCCGGCACCACGCCGCTGCAGGCGAGCAAGCTGTACGAGGCGATCCGCGGCAACGGCGGCACCACGCGTCTCGTCATGCTGCCGCATGAGCCGCACTGGTATTCGGCGATGGAGTCGAACGAGCAGCTCGCCTATGAGATGGTGAGCTGGTTCGACAAGTACGTGAAGAATGCTTCGACGCACTCCGCCGCCAAGATCGCTGCAACTGCACATTGAGCGGCCTGCAGCGGCGCGTCGAACAGCGGGAGATGGCGCGGCTTCTTGCCGCGCTATCTGATGATATGCGGCGTGGCTATCCCAAGCGATGTGCGGACATCACGAGGCACTGCTCGGCATGAACAACTCCAGCTTGCACGAAGCGATCATCTCGTTCTTCCTCAAGCACCAGCGCGCGCCGAGCGTGAGCGAGATCGCCAGGCAGTTCGGATGCGACGAAACACAAGCGCGCTCGGCCCTCCGAGCCTTGGCGGAGTATCACGGCGCCGTGCTGCACCCGAACTCCGACGAGATCTGGGTGGCGCACCCGTTCTCCGCGGCGCCCACCACTTGCGTAGTCCGGTCTGGCGCGCGCGCATGGTGGGGCAATTGCGCCTGGTGCTCCCTCGGCCTCGCCCACCTCGCTGGTGGAACGGCCTTGATCGAGACACGGATCGGTGCGCTGGGCGACCATGCAATCATCCGCATCGAAAACGGCAAGCTGATCGACACCGACTACGTCGTGCACTTCCCGATACCGATGCGCAAGGCCTGGGACAACGTGATTTACACCTGTTCCGTGATGCTGATGTTCCGCAACGAAGCACAGGTGGACGATTGGTGTGCATCGCGCGGCATCGCCAAAGGGGATGTCCGTCCTATCGCGCAGATCTGGTCCTTCGCGGCCGAGTGGTACGCACGCCACGCGGATGCCGACTGGAAGAAATGGTCGGTTGGTGAAGCGGCCGAGATGTTCCGGCGCCATGGATTGAGCGGTCCGATCTGGGCGCTTGCGGAGGCAGCGGAGCGCTTCTGACGCGCGGGTCCGCTGCTCGCGAACGCGAATCGCTACACGATGACGTGCGGTAGAAACCGCGAGGTGTCGCGCGTGATCAGCGTGGCATCCTCGCGCACGCCCATGCCCGAAGGACGATCGGCAATGACCCAGCTGCCGATCAGCGGATAGCCGCCGGAGAAATGCGGCAGCGGATGCAGCGCCTGGCGGATCGTCGGCGCGTCGTCGTAGGGACCTTCGCTGATTTCGGTCGTGCCGTCGGCGAGACGCGCTTCGATGTTCGCGCCCTCGCGCGAGAAGAACGGCTTGCGCACCCAACCCGCCTGAAGTTCTGCACGCGCGCCGTCTTCAAAGAAGGCAGGCAACAGATTGGGATGATCGCGGTGGCGCTCCCACAGCAATGGAAGGATTCCCTTGTTGCTGAGGATCGCTTTCCACGCTGGCTCGATCAGCGCGACGTTCGAGCCCGGCAACGCCTTGCCGAATTCCTCGACGAACATGAATTCGAGCGGATAGAGCTTGAACAGCGTGCCGATCACATAGTCTTCGAGATCGGTGAAGCGGCCATCATTGGACAGGCCGATGTCCTCGATCACGATGTTCTTGGTGTCGATGCCGGCCTGCTCGGCGCAATCGCGCAGATAGGTGATCGTCGCTTGGTCCTCGACCGAATCGCGCACAGCAGAAAAATAGAACGGCCGCGGCAGGCGCTTGGCGATCGCGCCGAAAGCTTCGATCAGGTTTTCCTGGATCAGATTGTATTGATCGGCGCCGGCCGGCAGCGCGCCGCGCTGCTTCTGCTCCTCGAGCCACATCCATTGGAAGAACGCGGCCTCGTACAGCGAAGTCGGCGTGTCGTAATTGAGTTCGTAGAGCTTGGCCGGACCCTTGCCATCATAGGCCAGATCCATGCGTCCGTAGACATGCGGGGCGCCTTCGCGCCAGGAGCGCGCGATCCAGTCCCAATATTCTTTCGGGATCGCGAGGCGCTGCATGAGCTGCTCGTCGCGCACGACATCGGCGACGAGGTTCATGGCCATCTCGTGGATTTCGCCGGTCGGCGTCTCGATGTCGCGTTCGACCTCTTCGAGCGTGAACGCGTAGTAGGCGCGCTCGTCCCAATACGTCTCGCCGTGGATCGTATGGAAGTGGAAGCCGAGCTTTTCGGCCGTCGCGCGCCAGTCGGCGCGCTCGGCGATTTCGACGCGTTGCATGATGGCTCGTTAGCTGCCCGACGAAGAAGAACTTGCGCTGCTGCCGCGGCTGCCGCCCCAACCGCTGCGCGCGGTCGCGGTGGAACCGAAGCCCGAGCGCGATACGGTCACGGCGCGATTCGGCGTCGCGCTGACGCTGTGATACGAATTCGAACCCGAGTAGCCGTAGCTCGTATAACCGCCGCCACCCGAATAACCCGGCTCGTACTGGATGTACTGTCCTGAACGCTGACGGTAGATCGGATACGAGTCGATGTACTGCACCGGGCGGCCCGGCGAGAGCAGCTGCGACAGCATGAAGCCGGTCATCAACGGCGCGAAGAATCCCGCTTCATGCGGATGCTCGGCGCAAATGTCACCGAACTCGGCGACGCATTCCGCGCGCGTCTTGTACTTCGGCGCATTGGTTCCGTGCGCGGTGTTCGCGGAATCGAACGCGCGCTGGCACACATCGTGCGCGTTGCCGTCCTTCTCGCAGGCGGCGATGTCGGTGTAGAAACCCTTCTTGGTCATGTCGGGCGGCGTGTCGTCGCCGCAGCCGGCGAGGAATACCGGCACCGGCACCATCAGCACCAGACGTAAAGCACGTGAGCGTTTCATTGCTTGAGTCCTTTGACGATGCGGTCGCTTACCAGGTCATGCAGGCGGCGTTGAGCACGCCGACGCCGAGCGAGATCGCGGCGAGGAAGATCGCCGGCGCGCGCTCGTCCTGGGCGATGCGCTCGGGCAGGTGGCCCATGAACAGGCGCACGACGAGGAAGGTCAGCGACTGGATCACGAGCGCGACGAGGCCCCACACGGCGCAGTCGACGAAGCCGTCCGACTGCGCGATCGCGGTCGCCAGCGGCAGGATGAAGCCGAGCAGCGCGCCGCCGAACGAGATCGCCGCGGCTTCCTTGTTTTCGCGCACCAGCTTGAGCTCATCGTGCGGCGTGATCCACAAATACACGACGACGAACAGGCCGGTCAGCGCGAGCGACATGCCGAAATACATCAGGAAATTCGGCAAGGTGCTGAGCGAATGGATGACTTGCGGGTGCATGTGACGCCTCCCTTTGCGTGATTTGTTACGTGATTTCGAATTCGGCGGTGGTGAGCGGAATGCCGACGGCCTGGCTTACGACGTAGTCGTTCGGACCGGAATCTTCGCCCGTCACGAGCAGCATCTCTTCGCGATCGAAGCCTTCGACTTCGCGCGAGTAGAGCATCGTGTAGAGCGTCAAATCGTATTCGTAGCTCGTCAGGTCTTTCTTGTAGACGCGCTCTTCGAGCGGCACGCGCTGCGTCGTCGGACCCTCGCCCCAGACACGCTCGTACTGCTTGTCGCCGAGGCGGTACTGCGCCGGCGCGCCACCGCTGCACCAGCGCTCGAAGTCGGCCTGGTTCGAGGGGTTGATCGATTCGGCGTAGACGAACAGGTTCACGTCGCCAGGCTGGCCATTGGCGGTCGCGATCTGGATGAAGGCATCGTCGGTCAGATACAGACGGTACAGGCGATTGCCTTCGCCTAGATCGATGTCGCCGATCGCTTCGATGATTTGTGGGCTCGCCGGCCAATCGAAGCCGAACTTGTCCGCGTTGAGCTTGAAGGTCAGATCATCGAAGCGCACCGCGGCGCGCAGGCGTGCGCCGTAGGGCAGATTCGCCGAATCCGATTGCGCCTTGCCGCTGCCAAACCACTGCATAACGTCCCCTTGCGCCTGGTGGCGCCGGGGCCTTTGCGGCTCCGGCGCGGGTGGTTCAAACCGACTGTAGCATCACGCCTGCTTTGATCAGGACGATCAGGCGTTCTTGGCTGCCGCATTGGCCGCAGTCGAAGCGGCGCCCGCATCGGGCGCAGCCAGCTGCGCCGGCGCGTTCTGCGTAACCTTGACCGTCTGGTAGCGCGCGAGTACGTCGTCCGCACTGACGCTGCCGCCGGTGAGCAAGCCTGCTTTGGACAGGCGCGCTTCGAGATCGCCATCACCTTCGCTCTTGGCGAGCTGTTCGGCAGCTTCGATTTGCGCGCTCTGCTCGGCCTGACGCGTCTTGATGCGTTCGAGCGAATCGAGCGCGGTGCCAAGCTTGGCGTTCTGGCCGCTGTGACGCGCGGAGATCGCGGCTTGCGAGCGCAGCACGCTCTCATTGACCTTGACCTGATCGACCTGCTGCTGCAGCCCGGCAATGCGGCGGTCGGCGGTCTTGATCGCGCTATGCATCTTCTCGATCGACGCAGCGAGGGTATTGGTGGTTTTCTGCTCTTCGCCGATTTCCGATTCGAGCTGCGCGACCTTGGTCGCGACATCGCGTGCGAGATTCTGATCGCCCGACGCAAGCAAGCGCTGGATGTGGCCTTCGTACTCGGTTTTCTTCGCGTCCTTGGCGGAAAGCTTGTCGGCAGCGAGCTTCTGCTGCGCCATCAGGCGTGCAAGCTCGTCTTTGGCGCGCACGCTCTCGTTTTGCGCGTCGCGAATTTCCTGATCGAGAATGCGCACGGCGTTCTTGTCGACGATCGACTGGCCCGCCTCGGTCGCGGCACCGCGGAACAGGGTGAGAATTTTTTCGAGGATACTCATCTGAAGACTCCGGACTAGGGGCAGACGTTAGCGGACGCGTTGAATGAAACCCTGCAGCGCGTGCGCGGCTTGCAGCGTATTGTCGGCGAGCATGCCGATCTCCTCGACGATGTTCGCGATCGGCGAGCGCGTCGAGAGCTCGCCGAACACCATGTAGACATCTTCGCCATCGAAACTCTGCAGGCCGATGTTGGACAGCGGATTGATCGGATTCAGACGCAGACAGGCATCGTTGAACTTGGCGCGATCGCTCACCTCGGAGCCGAAGCAAAGCGGAGTCGAGACAAACAGCTGCTGGCCCGAGGCCGCCAAGTGTATGGCGAGATCGCCGTGCTCGGGCAGATGAATCGAAATCGTCGGCTCGGCGCCGGGCTCAAGGCTCAACTTCATCGGCAAGCGATCGCGCGCGACCTGGGCTTCGAGCGCGTCGTACAGTGCGGTGGTGGTCCACGGTTGCGTCATGGCGGCGTAATCCTTGATCTGTAGGAGTGACGGAGAAAGAACCGGTTCGCGCAAGCTCACTTCCAGCATAGCCAGAATTTCAGCGTGTGCGGGGCGGATATAAACCTGGCGTGCGACCAAACCCCGCGCCCGCATGCGCTCGCGAAAAGCCTGTTGACGCTGGGAATCGGCGGAACGCTTCTTGATGACTAGAGGCTCACAGTTGTTACATGTAACGTTACTTGTAACATTCCAGAATGTCAAGCGTGACTTTCGACACAGTTTCTATCTTGTGTCGAAATGCATCGCAGTCAAACGGAAAATGGCGCCGAAGAGGATCACGCCTCAGGCAGCACACGACAATTCGTCAGTGAAGGTTGCCGGCTTGCGGCCGCTTGCCGTGCTCGACCCAGCCCACGAGGTCGTCGAAGGCGTGCCCGATCTCGGCCTGCGTGAACACGCAGTGGCCTGCGCGCGCGATGAACTGGGGCACGAACAGATCGGCATGCCCGGCACGCTGCGCGATCTGCGCATATTCGAGCGCGCCGGCTGCGGGCACGAGCGGATCGCCGCTGTCGTGCAACGCCAATAACGGACGCGCGAGATTCCCGCTCGGCGTATACCAGCGCGCGAGATAGGCCGCTGCGGGCGTATCCGCGCGGTAGCGCCGCACATTGCGATTGAGTTCGGCGTCGTCCTGCGAGCCGCTGTAAACCACGTCGCTGTTGTCAAACGGATTGCCGCCGGCGCGACGCTGCAGTTCGCCGATGATGTAGACATCGAAACTCAGCACGTCCGCGAGCTCATGCTGATCCACCGCGCCGTAAATGCCCAGCAGCGAGCGTGCCGCCTGCGCATTCGAGGCGAGCGCCTGCTCGAAGCGCCACGCCGCGCGCGCGTCGGGCAGGTAATCGGCACGCACCGGCGCGAGCGAGCCAATCACGCCGGGAAAATAGTGATCGAATACGGCGAGCGTCGCGAAGTCATGCGCGAGCAGGCGCGTGCTCGCGCTCAGCGCGCCGCACAGCGACAGCGCGCCGGCGTAGACATCCGGCTTGGTCTCGATCGTCAATGCCGTCAGCGCGCCGCCCATCGACATGCCCATCACATAGCTACGAACCGGCGCGCCATGTTCGGCGACGAATTTCCGACGTAGCGCCTCGGTATCGGCGTAGGCCTGTTCCATCGCCCAGCCGGTCTGCGAGTAGGCCGACTGGATCAGCGCATAGCCCTCATCGAGCAGCGGCGAGAACATCGGAGACAAGGGCTCGTTCAGCACTACCGGCTCGACTGAGTAGCCGTGATAGAAAACGACGAGCTTGTGATTCCAGTTCGTCGGGGTGTCGATGCGGTAGGCGGCACCATCAAGTTCGCCGAGTTGGGTCGTGACCGAGACATGCGGAGCCATGCTCGCTCGTATGGCCGCCCGCCGTGCGACGGTGTATCCAGCCCAGCCAATCGTTGCGCCGAGCGCGATCAGGAGCAGGATGAGGCGGCGCGTCACGGCCGCTTGCCACCGGCTGACGATTCCCGAGCCGGCTTCGACAGTGCGCGCTGCGCCGCTGCACGCTCACGCGCGACTTTGCCAAGCCAGCCTCCGCCAAATCCCGCGCGTTCCAATCCGGCGCGAATATACGGATTCTTGCGCATCACCTTCCATACGAAATCACTGCGGTAATTCTCGATCATCGCGACGATCGGGCCCTGATCAATGCCGAGGTAGACCGTATCGAACCAGCCGGCGTCGGGCACGACCTTGCCGGTGCGCAGCGGTCGATCGCCGAAACGGAAGCTCGGATTGAAGGCGTCGACGAAACCGTAGCGCGTATATACATTTTCACCGTAGTGCTTCTGCATTTCCGCGATCGCCGGTATCACGATCTCGGGCGCGAACGCGATCGACGACACCGCTGCGGTCGGCGCGATCGTGCCATCATCGAACTGATAGTTGAGCGCAGCGCCGCGCGCATAGTAACCGTAGTACGGTTTCGGATCGTGCGCATAACGATCGGGTTCGCCCGGCGGAGTGCGCCCGCGCGGACCGTTGCACGCGGTCAGTCCCCAGATGGTCGAGCCGTAGTCCTTCCAGCCGAGCGGATTCTGGATCGCATATTCGCGCTGCGCGAGCGCCGCGCGCTGGCTGTTGGTGAAGTAGTCGATGCCCTTGCCGCGCATGTAGTCGTCCTGGATGCCGCGGAAATCGATCCACACATGGCTGTACTGGTGGCCGAACAACGGGCCGAAGCCGAGGTGCTCCTGCCCCTGGAACGTACCCCAGGTGCGATCATAGGTCTCGGTCCAGCGCTTCCATGACCCCGCCTCCACCGGATGCGTCGGGGAGCCGAGCGCCAGCACATACAGCAGCATCGCCTCGTTGTAGCCGCGCCAGTAGTTCAGGTCGTACTTGTGCTCTGGCGTCCAACCGCCTTGCACGAATGGGCTGCCATCGGTAAACCAGGGCCAATCGACCGCGCGATAGATTTCGTCGGCGAGCTTGCGGATTTCCTTTTCGTCCTTCGTGTTGCGATCGTAATAAGACTGCGCGAACAACACGCCGCCAAGCAGCAAGGTAGTGTCGACCGACGACAACTCGACGAATGCCGCGGCGTGGAAGCGCCGCCCGCTCTGCATGTCGAGGAAATGATAGAAGAACCCATGGTTACCGCTCACATCGGCTGCGTCACCCTGCGGCGCGTCGTGGAAGAAGCGCAATGTCGCCAATGTGAGTCGCACCGCTTCGTCGCGCTTCATCCAGCCGCGCTCGACGCCGATGCCGTAGGCGGTGAGGCCGAAGCCGACCGAGG
>CAZDWH010000021.1:0-24110 GCA_964509025.1 uncultured Rhodanobacteraceae bacterium | reverse complement strand
GATGAAGTCGGGCCCTGCATGAAGTATTCGATGCGCCCGGCGCGGTAGCCGGTTTCCTCGAGCAACTCGCGCTGTGCCGCGACGAGCGCGGATTCGTGCGCGTGATCGTCGAGATCGCCGATCAGTCCCGCGGGCATTTCGATGGTCTTGCTCTGGATCGCCTCGCGCCACTGTTCGACGAACAGGATGCGATCTTGCGGCGTCAGCGCGATGATGATGACCGCGCCGCCAGGATTGACGCGTTCGGCGAATTCCCAGCGCCCGCGCCGTTTGAGGCGCAGCCAGCGTCCGTTGCAAAGCGTTTCGGTTTGCGTCATTGTGCGCGGTTCCCAGATCGAGCGCGGCGAACTTTCGCTGCCGCGCGGTGTCCCTGACAGGCCTTCAGCCGCCCCGATTCTAACCCTTCGCATCGACGCACCATGAAAAGCCGACTTCCCTCTTTGATCGCTACGCCTCTCATCGCCACCTTCGCCCTCGTCGCCTGTTCGGGCGGGACCAATCCGCCGCCGCCCGCGCCGTCGCCCGCACCCCAGGCAGCCCCGGCTCCGACTCCTGCACAGGCCGAGCCGCCCACGAATCAGACCCGCGAGCAGGCGGCGCAGGCGGAGATGATCAAGACGGCCGAGGCGTTCACACAGGAGCAGATCAAGCGGTCGCGCGATCCGAATGCGCTCGGGCAGCTCGCCCAACTTTACTTCGAGGCGAAGGACAGCCAGCGCTTCATCTGGACCCTGGAGCAGCTTACCCAGCTGCTGCCGAACTCCGGCAACTTGCGTCTGCAGCTCGCGATGGCCTATGCGGGAGCCGATGACAAGCCGCACACCTACGACCTGCTGCTCAAGATGATCAACCAGGGCTATGCCTACGACATCGGCAAGGACCCGCGCTTCGAGAACGCGCACGGCACGCGCCTGTGGGACTACGTCGTAGATAGTCTGGACAAGAACGCCAAACCCTTCGGCGAAGGCAAGGTCGCGTTCGAGCTGCCGAAGGGTGATACCTTGTTCGAAGCGCTCGCATGGGATCCGAAGCGCAAGGCGTTTCTCGTCGGCAGCGTGCGCGAAGGCGCCATCCATCTCGCGGACAACAGCGGCAAGCTCAGCGACTTCATCAAGTCCGATACAACGAACGGCCTGTGGGGCGTGTATGCGCTCGCAGCGGACCCCGCGCACGACAAACTCTATGCCTTGAGCAACGGCGTGCCGCATTTCGAGGGCTTCAATGCCGACATGCTCGGCAAGGCGGCGCTGGTCGAATTTTCGCTGTCCAGCGGCAAGTTCCTGCGTCGTTATGCGGCGCCCGAAGACGCCAAGCACATCCTCTCGAGCATCGCGCTCGACGGCAAGGGCGGCGTGTATGTCGCCGACGGCGTGGCCAATCAGATATTTCGCGTCGACGGTGGCGCGCTCAAGCTCATGCTCGGCAATCCGGTGCTGACCGGCATTCGTGGCATGGCGGTAACGTCCGATGCAAAAACGCTGTACTTCGCGGACGACGCCCTCGGCATCTTCGGCGTCGACCTGTCGACGAACAAGGCGTTCAATGTCGGCTTCAACCCCGCGCGTCTGGTGCTCGGCGGTATCGACGGCCTGTACTGGTACGACGGCAATCTGGTCGCCGTGCAGAGCAGCATGACGCCGAAGCGCGTGATCCGGCTGAAGCTTGCTGACGACGGTCGCAGCATCACCGCCGCGCAGCCGCTCGATTCGGCGCAGACGGCGTTCACGCTGCCGACCGGCGGTGCGATCGCCGGCAACGATCTGTATTTCATCGCCAATAGTCAGAAGACCCAGTACGGCGATCTCGGCACGCCCAAGGATGTAGACAAACTCGAAGGCGTGCGCGTTTTCCGCAGCAATCTGCGCTACGCCTGGGATCAGAAGGGCGTCGACACGACCCGCACAGCGCAAGCTCCGGCGCGGCCAGCGTATACCGATGAGCAGATCAAGCAGATGCTCGCGACACCGCCCAAGGGTTTTGCTTCACCTGCGCCAGCGCAGAAACCCGAAGCACAGCCAGCCGGGCACTAAAAAAACGGCTCCGGCCTCTGGAGGCGCGGAGCCGTCAAATCCCGCGTCGTGACTCCCCACGAGGCGAGGCGGGTCGAAACGCATCGCAGCGGGCGAGCGCGGTGCGTTTCTGGTGACAAAGCTTAGGGTTCCGCGTGGCGCCAATCCGTGCGCTGCTCGCACGCGAACTGCGCGAACGCGTCACGGCGGTAGTGTGAGCAAGTTCACGCTTCCGCGACGGTTGCGGGACGCAAGCCCTTGCAGCGCGATCGCGTGAGCGGGCCGAAGCGCAGGCGATCGAACAGCGCATCAAGGCTGGATGCGGCAGGCTCGTTCCAGCGCAGCGCCTCGACATGCCGCGGCACCGGCGCATCGAGCGCGATCGCGGAAAGCCTCTGCGACAGCAGCGCCTGCTCGCGGTGCGTCTTGAGCTTCACGTAGACCTGTCCCGCGCCACGCAGGCGCAGGAACGGCACTTCCTCGATACGCGCAAGCAGCGCATCGAGCGAGCCGAAATGCGCGAGCAGGGTTGCCGCGGTTTTCGGTCCGATGCCGGGCACGCCCGGAATATTGTCGACCGCGTCGCCGGTCAGCGCGAGATAGTCGACCACTTGGTCCGGGCGCACGCCGAGGCGCTGCTTGACGCCCGCGGGGTCCCAGCGCTCGTTTTTGGAAAAATCCCATTGCTCGTCGTGCAGGCCGATGAGTTGGCCGAAGTCCTTGTCGGCCGAGACGATCACCGAACGGAAACCCTGCGCGCGCGCCATCACGACTGCGCTGCCGATCAGATCGTCGGCTTCGTATTGAATGTCGCTTGCGACCGCGAGACCGAGCGCGGACGCGACTTTCTTGCAGTAGTCGAATTGCACCAGCAGTTCCGCCGGCGGCAACTCGCGATGCGCCTTGTAGGCCGGATAGATGCCGTTGCGGAACGAAGTCACCAGCGATTCGTCGAACGCGACGAACATATGCGTCGGCCGCGTGCGTTCGAGAAAATCGCAGAGAAAGCGCGTGAAGCCCTGCACCGCGTTGACCGGCGCGCCGTCGACGTCGGTGAATTCGTTCGGCATCGAATGCCAGGCGCGGAAAACGTAGAGGCTCGCGTCGATCAGGTGCAGCGTGTTCGTCATGCGTGCTGCGTCCTTCAACCTTTCCATTCACTGACCAGTGTCGCCGGATCCGGCCGCGCACGCTCGGGCGCCGGCTCGCGCGGCGTGCCGATATGCACGAATCCGATCACGCGTTCGGTGTCGGCGAGGCCGAGCAGTTTCGCCACGCTGCGATCGTAGGCAGCCCAGCCGGTCAATAGCTGCGCGCCGAAACCGAGCGCCTGCGCGCCAAGTAGCAGGTTATAGGCCACGTAACCGGCGGACAGCAGCTGTTCCTGCGCTGGAATCTTCGGATGCTGTTCGTCGATGCGCGCGATCACCGCGACGATCAGTGGCGCGAAGTTGTAGCGTTCGCGATCCTTGTCGATCACCGCTGCCGGCGCGTCGGGTTCATGCGCGAGATGGATCGCGGCAAGCGCTGCGCCGAATTTCGCGCGCGCGTCGCCGCGAATCACGACCATTCGCCACGGCGCGAGCTTGCCGTGGTCGGGCACGCGCAGGGCTGCGGCGAGCAGGGCGTCTATCTGTGCCTGGCTCGGTCCAGGCTCGCCTAAGCTGCGCGACGGCACCGAAAGGCGCTTGTTGAGAAAATCCAGTGCAGACATTGCTTCGGAGGCGGATGAAAGAGTCGCGCAACTTTAACATCTAGTATGTGGAGCCACGCATGGGCTACGATGGCGATTCGGCAACCGCGAGGGGACTTGAGGTATGACGATCACGATCAGCACGGTGCGCGAAACCGTGCCCGGCGAGCGCCGCGTCGCATTGACGCCGGACGTTGCCAAGAAACTCAAGGCCAAGTCGGTGAACCTCCTGCTCGAGCATGATGCGGGCGCGCAGGCGAGTTTCCCCGATGCCGTGTTCAAGGACACCGAAGTCGCTGCCGATGCGGGCAGTGCGCTGGGCCGTGCCGACGTGCTGCTCAAGGTGCAGCCGCCGTCGCTCGACGAAATCGCCAGGCTCAAACCCGGCGCGGTGTACATCGGCTATCTGCAGCCGCACCTCGCGCCCGAGCGCATCAAGGCGCTACGCGACGCGAAGGTCACGAGTTTCGCGATGGAACTGCTGCCGCGCACGACGCGCGCGCAGGCGATGGATGTGCTGTCCTCGCAGGCGAATATCGCCGGCTACAAGGCCGTGCTGATCGCGGCCGAAGCGAGTCCGAAATTCTTCCCGATGCTGACCACCGCTGCGGGCACGGTGCGCCCGTCGAAGGCGCTGATCGTCGGCGCCGGCGTCGCCGGCCTGCAGGCGATCGCGACCGCGCGGCGCCTGGGCGCGCAGGTCGAAGGTTTCGACGTGCGTCCGGAAACGAAAGAGCAGATCCAGTCGCTCGGCGCGAAATATCTCGATCTCGGCGTCAGCGCCGCGGGCACGGGCGGCTACGCGCGTGAGCTGACCGCCGAGGAACGCGCGCAGCAGCAGGTCGCCTTGGCCGAGCAGCTCAAGACTTTCGATGTCGTCGTCACCACCGCCGCCGTGCCGGGGCGCAAGGCGCCGCGCATCATTACCGCGGCGATGGTTGCGGGCATGAAGCCTGGATCGGTCATCGTCGACATCGCGGCGGAAACCGGTGGCAACTGTGAGCTGACCGAGGCCGGCAAAACCGTGGTGACGCCAAACGGCGTGACCATCATCGGTCCGGTAAATCTTGCGGCGACCGCGCCGATCCATGCGAGCGAGCTGTACGCGAAGAATCTCTACAACTTCCTCGAACTGTCGATCACCAAGGAAGGCGATCTGAATCTCGACTGGAACGACGAGCTGATCGCCAAGACCTGCGTCACGCATGCGGGCGAGATCAAGCACGAAGCCACCAAGCAGCTCGTTGAAGGAGCGCAATCATGATCGACGGATTCCTCGCGCTCTACCTGTTCATGCTCGCGGCTTTCACCGGCCACGAGATCATCTCTCGCGTGCCGGTGATCCTGCACACGCCCTTGATGTCGGGCTCGAACTTCGTGCACGGCATCGTGCTGGTTGGCGCGATGATCGCGCTCGGCGAGGCAACGACGACGCTGCAGCAGGTGATCGGCTTCATCGGCGTGTTCCTCGGCGCGGGCAACGCGGCCGGCGGTTATGTGGTGACCGAACGCATGCTCGAGATGTTCAAGTCGTCGAAGAAGCCGGCTGCTTCGGGAGAGCAGAAATGACTTCCGATCAGATCATTTCGTTGGTGATCCAGGCGAGCTACTTCGCCGCGGCGGTCTTGCTCATCATGGGCATCAAGCGCATGTCCTCGCCGGTGACCGCGCGCAGCGGCATCCAGTGGGCCGGCGTCGGCGTGCTCGTCGCGGTGGTCGTGACCTTCTTCAATCACGGCACACCCAGTACCGAATCGCATCAACACCTCTTGATCGAGAACGCTGCGCTGATCTTCATCGCGATTGCGCTGTCGACGGCGGCGGCCTGGTACAGCGGCAAGAAAGTCGCGATGACCGATATGCCGCAGATGGTCGCGCTCTACAACGGCATGGGTGGCGGTTCGGCCGCGGCGATCGGCGCAGCCGCGCTGCTCGGCGTGGCAACGCAGAGCCACTTCGAGCATTCGCTGACGACGACGCAGGCGATCCTCGCGGTCGTCGGAGCGCTGATCGGTTCGATCTCGTTTACCGGTTCCTTGATCGCCTTCGCCAAGCTGCAAGGCCTGATGGACAAGACCTTCCGCTTCAGCGGACAACAGGCCGTCAACGGTCTGTGCTTCCTCGCCGCGGTCGTGCTCGGTGCGCTCGTCGTGTGGCACATGGACACGCAATGGATCGTGCTGTTCTTCGTGCTTGCGCTGCTGTTCGGCGTATTGATGACGCTGCCGATCGGCGGCGCCGACATGCCGGTCGTGATTTCGCTGTACAACGCGTTCACCGGCCTCGCGGTCGGCTTCGAAGGCTATGTGCAGCACAATGTCGCGCTGATGATCGCCGGTATGGTCGTCGGCGCCGCGGGCACGCTGCTGACGCGCCTGATGGCCAAGGCGATGAACCGCTCGATCAGCAATGTGCTGTTCTCGAACTTCGGCGGTGGTGGCGCGGCCGCCGCCGAGATCAAGGGTTCGATGAAGCCGATCGAAGCCGACGACGCGGCCTCGCTGCTCTATCTCGCCGACAACGTGATCATCGTTCCGGGCTACGGCATGGCCGTGGCGCAGGCGCAGCACAAGATCTGGGAACTGTCGAAGAACCTCATCGCACGCGGCAAGAGCGTGAAGTTTGCGATCCATCCGGTCGCGGGACGCATGCCTGGGCATATGAACGTACTGCTCGCCGAAGCCGGTGTGCCGTACGACCTGATTGCCGATATGGACGACATCAATCCCGAGTTCCCGAACTGCGATGTCGCGATCGTGATCGGCGCGAACGACGTGGTGAATCCGGTCGCAAAAACAGACAAATCATCTCCCATCTACGGCATGCCCATACTGGATGTCGCCAACGCGAAGAAAGTCATCGTGATCAAGCGCGGCAAAGGCACCGGTTTCGCCGGCATCGAGAACGCGCTGTTCTATCAGGACAACACGAACATGCTCTATGCCGATGGCCAGGAGGCCGCGAACAAGCTCATAGCGGGCCTGAAGGCAGTCGACGGTGGCGGTGGGCACTGAGGCACATTTTCCAGTCGAGGGAGCGGCGTCGCCATGCAGCAGAGGTTCTTCTCCGGGATATTGATCGCGCTGCTCGCCGCGCATGCGGCCGCAGCGGAAAGTACCGTTACACCTCTGCTCGGTGCACGCGCCGTGCTCGCCTCGATACCCGCGCCGGCCAAAGTTGCTAACGCGAGCGGTACGAAATCTGCTGCCGCGTACGCTGTCGCAGACGATGAACTGCCTCGCCCGTCCCGACGTACTGCCAGCGATGCCGCAGCATTGCGCAAGCTCAAGACCGACCTCGCCGCATTTGTTGCCCAGATGCCGCGCGACGCGAGTGCCGGCGAGCATTGGACGGCACTGTTCGAACGGCTCTATACCCTCAATGATCGATCCGACGCAGAGCCGGTGTGGCAGCTGGAGGTTCCGTTCTCGGCGCTGATGGCCGCGCTCCCGCCGCCCGCGTTCTGGCCGCGCATCGCTGCCTTGCTGCGCCAGCATCATGGCGTTGCCGCCGGCACGGAAGCGACACCCGCGCAAATCGCGCTGCTGGCCTTTGCCGATCAACTCGCCGGCGATGCGGCAGCGCTGCGTGAACGCCAGACGCAGTTCGAGGCGGTGGCGAAGAAGGTCGCGAAACCCGGTGACTATCGCAGCGCCGAATTGCGCGCCGCGGCGCAGGCGATCGAGCAAGTCGTCGCGACGCTTGCTGGCGATGATCCCGTCGCGCGGTTCTCCGCGGCATTGCAGCGCCCTGTGCCCGACTACGCACCCGGCCTGCGCGTGCCGGACCTTGTCACGATAGCCGGCGAAGGTCGCGCTGGCGCTTTGCTGCTGCAGGCGTTGACGCAGAGCTCGACACCGCTCGATATCCCGGTTGGCGAGGCGACGCGTGCGTTGGCCGCCCGACTCGCTTTGCAGAACGTCGACAAGCTGCATGCGACGCAGTGGAACCTCGTGCGCGGGCTCGATTGCGCGCCGCTGTACGAGGCCTTGGTCAAACGCTTCGGCGCGGATGCCTCAAGCGGTGAGCCTGGCATGATGTCGATGTTGCTTGCGGTGGTCGGCGGCGGCAGCAATCCGACAAGCAACTATCGCGACACGGAGGCGCGCAAGCAGGCCAAGGCGAATTATTTCGTCGCGCTGCTGTCGCACGGTCGCAATGCCGAGGCAGAGGCGGTCGCGCAGAACCTTGGTGTCGGCAGCTACGTTTCCGATCACGCGCTGCGTTCGCTGTTCGATGCGCTCGCCGATGCGGGGTATGCGAAGCAGACTTTTGAATTCCTCGACGGCTACGTCCAGCGTCATCCCAACTCGGATCTGTGGGATCGCTATTTCGAGGCTGCGGCGCGCGTCGGCCAGCAAGACGCGATGCTCGCGCATGTACGCGCGAGCCTCAACACGCCCGAAGGGCGAGCCTATGCAAGCATGCTGCGCGTGCACTTGATCGACGCGCTGCTGGCGGCCGACAAACTCGATGAAGCGGTAGCCGAGTTGCGCGCCCTCATCGGCGATGCAGGCATTCTGCAGGCGACGCGCAGCCAATACGCGCTCAAATTGGCCGAATTGGGACGGCTATACGACAAGCCCGAGTGGGTCAACGAAGGCCTGGATGCCGACCGTTCGACCGTGACGGCAAGCAAACCGAGCGTGCCGGTCGGCGACATCCCGATGGACGACAGTCGCGACAAGACGCGGCTGCGCCTGCTGCGTGCACTCGGCCGCTATGGCGAAGCAGAACGGCATCTCGCGCAGTCGCTGGTCGAGCGGCATGCGCAGCGCGGCGCCCGCCCGGATCGCGTCAATGCGTCCGACATGCTAGTCGAACTGGCCGGCGTCTATCACGATGCCGGCCGCGACGCCGACGTGCTCGTGCTGCTCGACCGGTCGCCGGACTGGGGTGTGGCCGATCTTGCATCGATCTATTCGCGCGAGGACGTGCGCAAAGTCCCGCTGGGTTATTACGCCGCAGTCGCGCTCCATCGCGCGGGCATGGATGAGCGCGCATTGCCGATTGTTCGGGCGCTGATCGATGAGCGTGGTGGATTCGACCCGGCCTATGCGCTGTACACGCAGATTCGCGGTGCTGCGGCGATACCGTATCTCGATCAGGTCTATGCACGCGACCAGTTCGAAGAGCGTCCGCTGATCTGGAAAGCGCAGCTACTGCTGCAGGCGAAACGGTTAGACGAGGCCGAGCGCGTCGCACGAGCAGCGATCGCGGTCGATCCCTCCGATGGCGAAGAAGGGCCTGGCGATCGCATGCGCGTTTACGCGGTACTCACGGATATCCTGCAGGCGCGCGGCAACGCCGGTGATGCCGCGTTGTATCGCAATGCGGTGCAGGCGATTCGCGAATCCGAACATGCCGACGAATTCCGTCTGGCCGGCGCCCATACGCATGCCATCGCGCTCTACGCGAAGGCATTGGACAAGTTCTCCGATGCGTATTGCATCCAGTCGCGCCTCGCGGTCGAGTTGAACGCGCGCGGCGACGCGCTGCAGGCGCAGGAGCACTACCGTCGCGCCTACGAATTGATGCCATCGAGCTTCGGCCGCATGGAAAGCCATTGCCTGGGTTGCGAAAACGTATTCGGCGGCATGAATGCGCAAGGCATAGCAGAAAAAGTATTTGGCGATCTGGTCAAGAAGACGCCAGGCAACCCGCAAGTGCACTATCTGTTCGGCTACCTGCGCGAGCAGCAGGGGCGCTATCCCGAAGCCTTGTCGTATTACCATATCGCGACCGAGCTGGATGCCGACTATCTCAATGCCTGGAAGCATCGACACGAGCTCGGCGACAAGATCGACATTCCCGGCGCGGAGCGCGACCGCGTCGATTTGCGCCTGTTCGAGCTCGATCCGCGGCACCGGCACACCTACTACGACACCAGCAAGGTCGCCGATTGGCCCGCGCTGTACACGCTCGCCGCGAAGCTGCACGTGCAACAGCCGGCGCAGGTTGGGAATTTGTATACTCTTGCGCAAAGCAAGCTGCGCCTTGGCGGCGCACAGCAAATGCGCGGCGGACCATGGCAGGCGTGGCATCCGAGCCAGTTGCGGGCGGCGGGAAATGCCATAGGGCGCACTACGTTGATGCAGACGCTCGGGTCGGTGATGCAGTTGAGTCAGGATTGGGGTGACGATGCGCTGGAATAGCGGCTGAGCGCAAAGAAGACTCTGAGCAAGTCCCGTTTCGTATGCGTCAGATTTGAGTGATCTTGAACAAAGGAGAAGGAAGTGAGGTCGGTAATCAAATCAGTGGGGTTGGTTTGCGCGGCATTGTTGATCGGTGCGTGCTCGTCCATGGCGACGATCAGTTCGCGTGATCCGGATACAACGCTCTTGGTCAAAGGGCAGGTAGTCAAATTGCCCGTTACGCAAAGCATCAAGGGCACGAGTTTCGGCAACTACGAATTCAAGGCCGTCGAAACGGGCGTCGATCCGTTCTACGGCATTCTCCCGCTCAAGTTCAAGGGCGGCCATCTGGCGGCCGACATCATCCTGTTCGCGCCGGCTGCGTTCTTCAACCTGCGCGAGGCGTTCGCGTTCTACGAAATCGACGTCAAGAACAGCCTCATCCGCTACAAGAGCAAGCAGGAAGACGCGTGGGTCGAATACCGGCCCAAAGCCGAGGAAGCGGCGCGCGCCAAGAGTTTCTACGATGGCGGTGGCGCTGCAGCCTCGAAATAGCGTAGTTGCTGATCGCGGACTTCAATGCAGCCGAAGGTGAACTCAGGCATTAGCGCGTGCTGCTGGCGGGACGCGTTTTGCCCGGTGTTCCGATGTCGTTTCGTGAAAGTGGCGTCCAGCGCGACTTTGCTGCTCGCGCTTGCGGCACCTGCATCCGCGACATCGCCGTGGCAGCTCAAACTCCCAGTGGAGGGCGGCGATGGCTCGACCGTCACGATCATCGACAGGCGGCCGCAGGATTCCAAGCAAAACAAGACCTACGGTGCGGCTTCCTATAATTTCCAGACCCAGGTCGGCGACGATCGCACGCAGCCCGATCGGGTGAGTTATTTCAAAGCGCGCCTCGAGCGATCCCATCTGCGCGAAAACGGAAAACTGATGGTCGCGCTGAATCGTTTTGACGTATGGCTGGACCGGACCGGAACCTCGCCGTCCGGTTTTTTCATCGCGGGCAAGGTAGCCGTCATGACGTCATCGCATGCCAACGGTGGCAACAACAAGCTGTCGTGCACGATCAATTCGCAGGTGGATGAAGACTACATTTCCGCCAATGCCGACGTACTGTATCAACCGGACGAGAGCACTGCGGCGATGCAGCGCTGCCTTGACGATGCCATCGACAAATGGATCGAGGTTGCCCGGGCGAAACTCGCGAAGTAACCGTGTCGAATGTCGGTAAGGCGCGTCGTCCCGCGAACTGCGCGAACTGGCATGTAAACGTTTTCATGCTAGGCTTGCACAATGTGGCGGACCAAGTCGAACCGCCGACTGTCCCAATAAACAGAACGTCGGGAGGCCTTATGCCACGCAGCGCTCGCAGCCGTACGGTACGGCGTTTCTTCCAGTTCCTCGCACTCGGCGCCACAGTCGTCGCGGCGAACCCGCTCGCCGCCCAAACTGTCGAGATCGACGCCAAGGCGAAGATCACGCCGTTTCCGCATTATTGGGAGCAGATGTTCGGCTCCGGCCGCGCGATACTTGCCTTGCGCGATGGCTACCGGCGTGATCTGCGCGAAGTGAAATCGATAACCGATTTCAAATACGTGCGCTTCCACAACATCCTGCACGACGAGGTTGGCCTCTACGACGAGGATGCGCAGGGTCGTGCCGTATACAATTTCTCCTACGTCGACCAGATCTACGACGGCCTGCTCGCGCAGGGCGTGAAGCCCTTCGTCGAACTGTCGTTCATGCCGAAGAAGCTCGCTTCCAAGGAGGCCTGGCATCCGTTCTGGTATCGCCCGAATGTCTCGGGGCCGAAGGACTACGCGAAGTGGGATGCACTGATGCAGGCGTTCGCAAAGCATCTGCTCGAGCGCTACGGCATCGACGAAGTCGCTACCTGGTACTTCGAAGTGTGGAATGAGCCGAACCTCGATTTTTGGGCCGGCGTGCCGTCTCAGAAAACGTACTGGGAGCTGTACGACCACACCGCGCTCGCGCTCAAGGCGGTCGACAAGCGTCTGCGCGTCGGTGGGCCATCGACCGCGCAGGCCGCGTGGGTCGGCGCATTCATCAAGCACTGCAAGGATAAAAATATACCGTTCGATTTTGCCTCGACCCACGTCTACGGCAACGACACCGCGGACGATATCTTTGGCACCAACGAACAGATCCCGCGCAACAAGATGGTGTGCCGTGCGGTGAAGAAGGTGCACGACGAGATCAAGGCTTCGGCCGCGCCGAACACGCCGCTGATCTGGAGCGAGTTCAACGCGGCCTACGACAATACGCCGGCGGTGACCGACAGCACGTACATGGGCCCGTGGATGGCCGGCACCATCGCGCAGTGCGACGGCCTCGTCGACGTCATGTCGTATTGGTCGTTCTCCGACGTGTTCGAGGAACAGGGCGTGGTGAAGACGCCATTCTACGGCGGCTTCGGATTGATCGCCGCGGATGGCTTGCCGAAGCCCGCTTACAACGCGTTCAAGCTGTTGCATCAGCTCGGCGATCAGCGCTTCGCGGTCAATTCGGATCGTGTGCTGGCGACGCGGCGCGGCGACGGCACGCTCGTGCTCGCAGTGTGGAACTACGCGCCTTCAGGGCTCGCGCAGGACGCGGACAAGGCCGACAAGGCCAAGAGCGAGCCGATCACCATCACACTCAAGTTCGCGAACTCCGGCGCGAAATCGGCAAGCATTGCGCGTGTCGACGGCGAGCACGGCGATCTGCGCCAGGCCTACGCGGCAATGGGTTCGCCTGCGTATCCGACGCCGAAACAGATCGATGCGCTGCGTAAAGCGGCGGAATTGCCTGCCGCGGAATCGGCATCGATCGCAAACGGCAGCCTGTCTATCACGCTGCCGCCGCAAGGACTGGCGCTGATCGAAGTGAAGTAGCTCAGCGCTGCGATACTTCGTGGTGCGTGTCAGCGCGGCTTGTGCATCAGCCAGTTGAGATGCACTTTCACGGTCGGCCACTCGGTGGCGATGATGCTGTAGACCACGGTATCGCGCAGCGTGCCATCAGGGCCGAGCTGATGGCTGCGCAGCACGCCGTCGAGCTTCGCGCCGAGGCGCTCGATCGCGCGCCGGCTCTGCTGGTTGAAGAAGTGCGTGCGGAACTCGACCGCGATGCAATCGAGCTGCTCGAACGCATGCCGCAATACCAGGTATTTGCATTCGGTATTGATGCCGCTGCGCTGCACGCTCTGCGCATGCCAGGTGCTGCCGATTTCGACGCGACGATTGGCCGCATCGATATTCATATAGCTGGTCGCGCCGACGGCCTTGCCGCTGCGGCTGTCGATGATGACGAAAGGCAACATGCTGCCGCTCGCTTGCAGGCGCAGGCGACGTTCGACTTCCGCCTGCATGTCGTTCGGATGCGGAATCTTGGTGTACCACAGCTTCCACATCTCTCCATCGCAGGCGGCCTCCGCCAGCGCTTCGGTGTGATCGAGCGTCAGCGGCGCGAGGGTCGCGCGCACGCCACGCAGCGTGACGGGAGAGGGCCAGACAGTGCTTGCGATGTTCATGTGATGCTCACAGTAGTTTTCGATAAACGAGGAAACCGGAACGTTGCGCAACCTTGTCGTACAGCCGCATTGCAGTCGTGTTGCTCTCGTGTGTCTGCCAGTACACCTGCCCGGCGTCCGCTGTGGCGGCATGTGCATACACCGCCTCGATCAACTTGCGGCCGATGCCGTGACCGCGTGCGGCTTCGCTAGTGAACAAGTCGCGCAGATAGCAGACCGGCGCTATCTGCGTCGTACTGCGATGAAACAGGAAGTGGGTGAATCCCAACAACCCATCCGCGCATTCGGCCACGAGCGCGTGCATCGGCTCCTGCGCGTCGAAGAAGCGCGACCACGTGGCCGCCGTCACTTCGGCGGGCAGTGCGGTCGTGCCGCTGCGGCCGTAGAACGCGTTATAGCCATCCCACAGCGGCTTCCAGCGCGCATGGTCGTCTGCGCGCACCGCGCGTATCGTGATCGCTTTCATTCGTTCGCCGCCCGCATGCGCTCATTCGGCGTGATGTGCTCTAGCACACCGTCTCCATACGATCGGATTACCTGCGAAATCACGATATGGAATCCGCGATACCAGCGCGTGTACTGGCGCTTCGCTTCGCGGTGATCCGGGTGCGAGGAAAAACGCTTCAGCGCTTCGAGCGATTCCCAATAGTACGTCGCATTCGCGACCTTGGCGTTGGTCGAACGCCACGATTCGGCGCCAAGGTAGCCCGGCGTCGCTTTTGCCGCGCGATCGATCAGCGCGTTGAGCTCGTGGAAGCGTGCGTCGTACACGCCAGGCTCGAAGATGAAAGCTGCGGAATACATTCGATGCGTTTCCCTCAAAACCGTGCAAACCAATCGCGCGTGGATTGCAATATGCCGATCGACGCTTGACGAGCGCAGTCTCGTGCGAAATAGTGGCTCCATCCAGCGCCATTTACGGCGCCAAACACGGAGCCATTCGTGTATCTAGAACTCGACACGCAGGGACCGCGCTATGCCCAACTCACGCGTGCGCTGAAACAGGCGATCCTCGCCGGCCGTGCCGCTCCTGGTTCGCGCCTGCCCGCGACGCGCGTGCTCGCGCGCGAACTCGATCTGTCGCGCAACACCGTGCTCGCCGCTTACGAGCAGCTCGGCGCGGAAGGTTTCATCGAAGGCCGCATCGGCTCGGGCTGCTATGTGGCCGAATTCGCCGCGACGCGCGGGCAACAGACGCCGCTGCCGCCGCGCGTCGCGTCATCCGCGAACACCGCGCCGAAGAAGGCGCCGCGCGCGAAGCTGTCGGCCCGAGGCGAGCGCATGCGCGAGCTGTACGAGAAGCGTATCCACGGACGCCAGCATCGCGGCCTGCGCTACAACCTGCAGTACGGCATGCCGATGACCAACCCGCAGCTCGCGAGCGCCTGGCGGCGCGAGCTGAGCCACGCCGCCGCGCACGCGCCGACCGACTATCCCGATCCGCAGGGCCTGCCCGCGCTGCGCGAACAGGTCTGCGACTACCTCGCGCGCCGCCGCGGCATCCTTGCCGCGCCCGACGATGTGCTGATCGTCAGCGGCACGCAGCAGGCGTTCACGCTCGCGGCCGACGTGCTGCTAGAAGCCGGCGACGATGTACTGCTCGAGGATCCGCATTATCAGGGTGCGCGCCAGATCATGCAGGCAGCGGGCGCGCGCATCGTCGGCGGCCGCGTCGATCGCGACGGCCTCGTGACTGCGGAATTGCCGCGCACGGCCAAGGCGCGCCTCGCGCTGGTCACGCCGTCGCATCAGTTTCCGAGCGGCGCGGTGCTGAGCCTGCCGCGGCGCATGGAACTGCTCGCGTGGGCGGAGAAGGCCGGCTGCTGGATCATCGAGGACGACTACGACGGCGAGTTCCGCTACGACGCGCGTCCGCTCGCCGCGCTCAAGTCGCTCGACCGCGCCGGCCGCGTGATCTACATCGGTACGTTCTCCAAGGTGCTGTTTCCGGCGTTGCGCCTCGGCTATATGGTGCTGCCGACGGGACTGCGCGACGCCTTCGTCGCGGCGAAATGGCTGACCGACCGCGGCAGTCCGGCGATAGAACAGCTCGCGCTCGCGCGACTGATGTCCTCGGGCGCGTTCGAACGCCATCTGCGCGCGGCGGCGAAATCGCTCAAGGCGCGCCGCACTGCATTGCTTGCGAGTCTGCGCAAATACGCGGGCGATGCGGTCGAGGTGGCCGATTCGAGCGCCGGCATGCATGTGCTGGCCTGGCTGCCGCGGCACAAGCATGCGCAGGCTCGCGAGCTGGTCGACCGGGCGGCGGCGCGCGGATTGGGTCTGTACCTGATCGCGCCGTATTTCATCGAGAATTCGCCGCGACCCGGCGTACTGCTCGGTTTCGCCGACCTGCCCGCGGCCGATCTCGAAGCGGCGATGCGCATTTTCGGCGAGTGCCTGAAAGCGCCGTAGCACAGCTTGTTTTACGCAAACGCGATCGCACATTGGCTCTCAGTGCAGGGTATGAACCTGCGATAATTCGCACACGAGTCATCTTCAAGTAGAGCCGTATGGGCGGTTACAGCCACACTTCCGAACCGATCGTTTTCGAACGCGACTGCGCCGCCGTGATGGTGCCGCAGGGGCAGAGCGTGACCCTGCCTGCGGGGCAGAACGGCTATATCACGCAGGCGCTCGGCGGCAGCTTCACCGTATTCGTCGACGGCAATCTTTTCCGCATCGACGGCAACGACGCGGACGCGATCGGCAAGGAGCCACCCGCGGCGCTGACCTTGCCCGAAGGCGCCGGCGACGACGAGGTCGAGAAGCTGGTCTGGCTGCAATTGCGCACCTGCTATGACCCGGAGATCCCGGTCAATATCGTCGATCTCGGCCTCGTATACGAGTGCAAAATTGAAAAAGTGGAAGATGGGACGCGCAAGGTCGCGGTCGCGATGACCCTGACCGCGCCCGGTTGCGGCATGGGCGACATCCTCGTCGACGACGTGCGCAGCAAGGTCGAGGCGGTGCCCACGGTGAGCTCGGCCGACGTCGAACTGACTTTCGATCCGCCGTGGAATCATTCGATGATGTCCGACGTGGCCAAACTCGAAACCGGCATGCTCTGAATCGGACTGCTGGACGTCTATACACCTAGATGTCCGATATATATTTCCTCGGTTGGCGGCATACGTTCGTTAAGACAGGCATATTCCAAATGCTTGATCCGATTATGTTGCGGCGCAATATACATTCGAAGAATCAATCACTTAGCCGCTATCACCCGCTTGACTTCACACTGTGTGACTGTTAGCTTCCTCACACTTTTTGAGCTAGGTGGCTTGAAAGTCCAGGTTCCGCAACGTAGCGGGGCGAGCCCTAACCGACTCGCCCCGCGCTGTTAAGGCGTACAAGACAACTCGCGCTCATAGTCGGGATGACTCTGGGGGGAGCGAGGTTTGTGGATACGCGGGTGCGGGGCATGGAGCTGCTGACATTGATGCTTTTCGAATAGCCGGCTGGGGAGTCGTAGCTGCTCGATGAAATCTGCGCCTTGGCAATTGATGCCAAGGGAGGTTTCGTTGGCGCGACGATTTCCGGTCGGCTTTTTTGCTGTCTACGACAAAAAAATGCGCGCAAAGCGTGCACGGGCGAGTGCGTGCCGGTTTTTTGTGTACGCATTCGGAAAGCAGCGAGGTCAGCAGCTCCCAGGGAGCGTCTCTACTACAAGAAGCTTATAGCGCCGCGCAAGCGGCACCTTTAACGCCATTCAATAGGAGCGAGTTCCGTGAAGAAAGCTATTACGTCGCGTCTGCTGACAATGTCTTGTCTGGCCGCCGCGGTTTTTATGAGCACCCAGAGCATCGGCGCGGCCGACGCGGCCAGTGCAAGCAGCGCGAACCCAACCGGTATTGGTCTGCTCGCGCGTGCCCCTTCGATCCAAGCCCAGCATCTTCCCGCCGCGGTGACCAATGGCTTGGCGCAAAGGGTCGGTTCGGTCACTGGCTCACAGCAGCTTAAGCTGGGGATCGCCCTGCCGACACGCAATCAGGCCGAGCTGAATCTGCTCCTGCAGAATTTGAATGATCCGCAGAGCCCGCAATTTCACCAGTACCTGAGTCCTGAGGAATTCACTGCGCGCTTCAGCCCGAGCCAGGCAGACTACGACGCCGTCATTGCTTGGGCGCAGGCGAGCGGGCTCACGGTGACGGGGACGTCGCCCAATCGCCGACTGATCGACATCGAAGCGGACGCGAACACTGTCAATCGCGCGTTCAATGTGACGATGACCGAGTACCAGCATCCCAGCGAGGACCGCAGCTTCATCTCCGCCGACCGCGAGCCGACCACCTCTGGCCTCGACATTCCGCTGCTGCAGATCACGGGCCTAAACAACTTCGTCACGCCGCGCCCGCACCTGCACAAGGGCAAGGCGCCGATTGCGAACGCCACGGGCTCCGGTCCATCGGGTCAATTCCTGCCCAGCGACATCCGCGCAGCGTACTACGGCTCGGGTTCGCTGACCGGCTCCGGCCAGTCGATCGGTATCCTCTCGTTCGACGGCTACAAGACCAGCGACGTCTCGCTGTACTACTCCAGCACTGGCATGTCATCGAGCGTGCCGATCAACAACGTGCTCGTGAACGGCTATAGCGGCGCGTGCGTGTCGTTCAATTCGGACGGCACGATCAACAGCAGTGTCTGCGATGACGGGGAGCAGATTCTCGACATCGTCAACGCGATCGGCATGGCCCCGGGCATTTCGCAGATCCTGTTCTACGAAGGTGATCCTTCGGATGCGTCCGCCGACACCAAGATCCTCAACAAAATGGTCACCGACAATTTGGCGAAAGTGCTGAGTTGCTCGTGGGGCTGGGGCGCCAACCAAGCGACCGACGACTCGATCTTCCAGCAGATGGCGGCGCAGGGCCAGTCGTTCCTGAGCGCCTCGGGTGACTCCGGCGCCTGGGGCGTCGGCTCGAGCTCGACGGTCAATGCGCAATATCCCTCGCAGTCGCAGTACGTTATTCAGGTCGGCGGCACCGACCTGACCACGAACGGAGCAGGCGGCGCCTGGGCGTCCGAGACGGCATGGGGCAATAGCGGCGGTGGCTGGGACTCGACTGCGCCGATCCCGAGCTGGCAGCAGCTCAGCGGCGTGATCAACTCCTCGAACAAGGGTTCGACGAGCTATCGCAACGCGCCCGACGTGGCGATGGAAGCGAACTTCGACAACCCGACCGTCAGCAACGGCCAGTTCCTAACCGGCTATGGCGGCACGAGCTTCGCCGCACCGCGCTGGGCCGGCTTCGTCGCGCTGATCAACCAGCAGTCGGTTGCGAACGGCCACGGTACGGTCGGCTTCTTCAACTCGACGCTTTATAACGTCGGTGTCGGCTCTAGCTATTCAAGCAACTTCCATGACATCACCAGCGGCAGCAATCCGGCGATCAACTCGAGCGGCACCGTGATCTCGGGCGGACCATCGTTCAATGCTGTCGCAGGTTACGATCTCGTCACCGGTTGGGGCAGCCCGAAGGCAGCATTCATCACGACGCTGGCCGGCTCGGGCGGCGGCACGGGTGGCACGCCGACGGCGAACTTCAGCTTTACCACTAGCGGCCTGACCGCCAACTTCACCGACTCTTCGACCGATGCGGGCGGCACGATTGGCTCGCACTCGTGGAATTTCGGCGACGGCGCCACGTCAACCGCAACCAATCCGAGCCACACCTATGCGTCTGGTGGTAGCTATACCGTCACCGAAACGGTGGCTGATAGCGTCAACACGAGCGCAACCAACACCAAGACTTCGACAGTGACAGTGTCCGGTGGTACTGGCGGCGGCAATGTGCTGCAGAACGGCGTGGGTATCACGATTGCCGATTCGGTAGTCAATCATCAGCAGAACTGGACGATGGTGGTCCCTGCAGGTGCGACCAATCTCAGCTTCACAATGTCGGGCGGCACCGGTGACGCGGACTTGTACGTCAAGTTCGGCTCTGCACCAACCCTGACGACCTACGACTGCCGTCCGTACGTCACTGGCAACAATGAATCGTGCCCGATCACCACCGCGCAAGCCGGCACTTACTACGTGATGGTCAATTCGTATGCCGCTTACTCGGGCGTCACGCTCAAGGGTAGTTACACCGCGCCGGGTTCTGGCGGTACGCCCACGGCGAACTTCACGTTTACGACCAGCGGCTTGAGCGCGACGTTCACTGACTCGTCCACCGATTCGGGTGGCTCGATCGGCACGTACTCGTGGAACTTCGGTGACAGCAGCACCTCTACCGCGACCAACCCGAGCCACACCTATACGGCCGCCGGCAGCTACACGGTCACGGAAACGGTGGCGGACAGCGTCAACACGAGCGCGACTAGCACCAAGACCTCGACCGTGACCGTCTCCGGCGGTACTGGTGGCGGCAACGTGCTGAGCAACGGCGTACCGGTGACCGGTCTGTCGGGAACCTCCGGCATGTCGTCGGTGTACACCTTCACGGTGCCGGCGGGTGCGACCAACGTCAGTATCGCGATCTCCGGCGGTTCGGGCGACGCGGATATGTACGTCAAGGCCGGTTCGGCTCCGACGCTGTCGAGCTATGACTGTCGTCCGTACGTTACCGGCAACAACGAGACCTGCGGCAGCCTCTCGGCTGGCGTGACGTACTATGTCTCGCTGAACGCCTACGCTGCGTATTCGGGCGTGAGCCTGGTCGGCAACTACACGACGGGCGGTGGTGGTGGCAACGTACTGACCAATGGTGTGCCGGTAACCGGTCTGTCCGGCTCGAGCGGTACGCTCTCCGCGGACTATACGCTCACGGTTCCGGCCAATAAAACCAGTGTCACGATCTCGATCTCCGGCGGCACAGGTGATGCAGACATGTACGTCAAGCTCGGCTCTGCGCCGACCACTTCGACGTATGATTGCCGTCCGTATGTTACGGGCAACAACGAGACCTGCACGTTCACGCCTCCGGCAGCCGGCGGTGTCTACCACGTCAAGCTCAATGCCTACGCGACGTACTCCGGTGTGTCCCTGACTGGCAGCTTCAACTGATAACAATATCAGGCGACAAATCGTAGAAACAAAAACCCCGGTTCGCGAGAGCCGGGGTTTTTCTTTTCAACCTCACGAGCAGCTCTAGGGCGAGTCCGCACTGGGCTCGGCGCGCTCCTATAAATCCGGAACGGATCAATTCGAAGCTTCAGTACTCCGAACCGCTGGATGTCTAGACACCTAGATGTATAGATGTCTGCAACCTGACCGTCTCGTCGCCGAATTGTTAAGCCGGGAATATCCATATTCCGTCCAGTTATGCTGCGCTGCACAATAAAACGCTACAAATCAACGACTTAGGTGTTTCTATCTGCTTGACTTCGCGTTATCAGACTGTTACGGTCTGCACACTTTTTGGCCGGGCGGCCTAAAAAGTCCAGGTTCCGCAGCACTGCGGAGCGAGCCCTAACCGACTCGCCCCGTGCTGTTAAGGCGTACAAGGCAACTCGCGCTCATAGTCGGGATGACTCTAGGGGAGGGCGAGATTTGTGGATGCGCAGGTGCGGAACATGGAGCTGCTGACATCGATACTTTTCGAATAGCCGGCTGGGGAGTCGACGCTGCTCGATGAGAATGTGGTTTGGCGTTGCATGCCAAGGCGCAGGCTCGTGGGCGCGCGATTGCGGTCGGCTTTGCGTTATCGACGGCGGACGAAGAAATGCACGCGAAGCGCGCACGAGGAAGTGCGTGCCTGTGTTTTTTTCGTTCGGCGCATTCGGATAGCGGCGATGTCAGCAGCTCCCAGGGAGCGTCTCCACATAAGAAAGCTTATAGCGCCGCTTCAAGCGGCACCTTTATAACGCCATTTCGATAGGAGCGAGTTCCGTGAAGAAAGCTACTACGTCGCGTCTGCTGACGATGTCCTGTCTTGCCGCCGCGGTTTTCATGAGCACCCAAACACTTGCCACTCCGGGCGATGATGACGGTCCGATCGCAAACCTGGCTGGGAACCAGGCGATCCAAAATCCGTACCATCCTCAGTTCGGAGCTTCGTACCGCCACGGTGCGATTCCGACCATTGAAGGCCTGGCGAACATCAAGCTGTGGGCGTCCAAGCATTCGAACGGGGAGTTCTATGACCCGAAGAAGGCGACCTCGCAGCCGGGTTCTTCGGCTGGCCTGTTGACCTTCGGCGGCGGCACCAGCGGCGTCGGCGTCGGCTCGGGCCAGGTCAAGGTCTACCTCGTGTTCTACGGAACCCAGTGGGGTACGCAGACCACCGATTCGAACGGCAACCTCAAGTTCTCGGCCGACTCCTACAACGCGGCGAGCGCCGTGCAGCAGATGTTCAAGGGCATCGGCACCAATGGCGAAACCTGGCAGGCCGACCTGACGCAGTGGTGCGATGGCCCGAACGTGGCCAGCGGCGCCAGCAGCTGCCCGTCGAACGCGGCTTTCGTGCCGTACCAGCAGAACATCTTCGCTGGCGCATGGTACGACAACTCGGTGTCTTCGCCGTCGCAGGCGACCGGCGCGCAGCTGGCGCAGGAAGCGATCAACGCGGCCAATCATTTCGGCAACACGACGGCTGCCTCGAATCGCTTCGCCTACTACATCATCCTGTCGCCGCCAGGCACCAACCCGGACAACTACAAGAGCACGACCAACGGCTTCTGCGCGTGGCACGACTACACCGGCGACGGCTACGGCGTGAGCCCGACCAATATCGCGTTCAGCAACCAGCCGTACAACATGGAGCTGGGTACGAGCTGCGGCGTGGGCTTCGTCAACGGTTCGACCAACGGCAAGCTCGACGGCTACACCATGACGCTCGGTCACGAGTGGCATGAGACGATGTCGGACTTCTGGCCGGCGGGCGGCTGGACCAACCACACCGGTGGCACCTACAACGGCCAGGAAAACTCCGACGAGTGCGCGTGGCTCTCCCCTGGCACGGCCGGCGGCGCTGCGAACGTGACGTTCTCGACCGGTACCTTCGCCGAACAGGCGAGCTGGTCGAACGACACGGGCAACTGCGCGATCTCGCACGCGATCCTGACGCATGGTGGCGGCGGTACGCCGACGGCGAACTTCAGCTTCACCACCAGTGGCCTGACCGCGAACTTCACCGATTCGTCGACGGATTCGGGCGGCACGATCGGCTCGCATTCGTGGGATTTCGGTGATGGCACCACCTCGACGGCGACCAATCCGAGCCACACCTATGCCACGGCCAATAGCTACACGGTCAAGGAAACGGTGGCTGACAGCGTCAACACGAGCGCGACCAGCACCAAGACCTCGACCGTTACGGTTTCGAGCGGCGGTGGTGGCGGCAACGTGCTGAGCAACGGCGTAGCGGTGACCGGCCTGTCGGGAACTTCGGGCATGTCTTCGGTGTACACGTTCACGGTTCCGGCCGGTGCGACCAACGTCAGCGTCGCGATCTCCGGTGGTACCGGCGACGCCGATCTGTACGTCAAGGCCGGTTCCGCGCCGACGCTGTCGAGCTATGACTGCCGTCCGTACGTGACGGGCAACAACGAGACCTGCGGCAGCCTCTCGGCTGGCGTGACGTACTATGTCTCGCTCAATGCCTACTCCGCGTATTCGGGTGTGAGCCTCGTCGGCAACTACACGACGGGCGGCGGCGGTGGCGGCAACACGCTGACCAACGGCGTTCCGGTGACTGGTCTGTCGGGCACGAGCGGCACGCTCTCGGCCGACTACACCCTGACCGTTCCGGCGGGCAAGACCAGCGTCACGGTCAAGATCTCGGGCGGCACGGGCGATGCGGATCTGTACGTCAAGCTCAACGCCGCTCCGACGCTGAGCAGCTACGACTGCCGTCCGTACATCACTGGCAACAGCGAGACCTGCACGTTCACCCCGCCGGCAGCCGGTGGCGTGTACCACGTCAAGCTCAATGCCTACTCGACGTACTCCGGCGTGTCCCTGACCGGCAGCTACAACTGATAGCTTGGTCAAGTAACAAGATGTAGAAACAAGAAACCCCGGCTCGCGAGAGCCGGGGTTTTCTTTTTTGCGCGTGAACTATCCGAACCCTCACCCCCGTCCCTCTCTGGCGGGAGGGAGAGTGATCGCCGCGCTGAAGCGCGACAGCGTTATTTCAAAGAGCGGATTCGAACCGGTTCGCCTCGCGATTCTTGCGCACGCGCGCCGGATCCCAGATGCGTCCGTTCATCGCGATGTACACGCCATCGGGCAGGGTCTGCAAGGCGCCGACCGCGCAGCCGATATTGAACACCGCATCGGAACCCTGGAAGCGCGCCGGATTGAGCGCGCCGGTAAGCACGATCACCTTGTCGGGAATCTCGCGCAGCACCTGCGCGGTTTCGACCATCGTGTCGGTGCCATGCGTAACCAGCACATGGCGATGCGGCTGCGCTGCGATCGTGCGTCGCACCAGGTCGCGGTCGTTGTCGTCGATGTGCAGGCTGTCCTTGCGCAGCAGGGGAATCACGTCGAAGGTGAAGGCGACGCCGAGTGCGTTGAGGATCTCGCCGATTTGCGGCGTGCCGATCTGAAAGGTGGATTTGTCGTCGAAGTATACTTTGTCGATGGTGCCGCCGGTGGCGACGATGGTCAGATGCTGCAGCATGGGCGCAATCCACGGGTGGACACGCGCGCAAGTTTATCAGGATGGCGAATGACCGCGGCGTCAGCCGCGCGCGGCGAACATCGCCAGCGCATCGGCGTCGTCGAGCGCGCTCGGCTCGGCGAGCAGGCCGGCAAAACGCCGCGCCGCGGCCATCGCGCGCACGTC
>CAZDWH010000020.1:0-24333 GCA_964509025.1 uncultured Rhodanobacteraceae bacterium | reverse complement strand
TTGTATGCCGACGAATTGGGTTCAATAAAGGCGGGATCATTCGGGCTGGAGGGAATGTTTCGCCGCCGGAGCGCTCAAGACCAGCCGTTGGCCGAGCTTGAGCGTGCTCGAGCGCGACAGGCGATTCCATTGCAACAAATCATC
This sequence comes from uncultured Rhodanobacteraceae bacterium, assembly GCA_964509025.1. Lineage (GTDB taxonomy): Bacteria > Pseudomonadota > Gammaproteobacteria > Xanthomonadales > Rhodanobacteraceae > Rudaea. The sequence continues at coordinate 24,189 of CAZDWH010000020.1, read as the reverse complement.
GATGCGCACGCGATAGCGGCGTGCGATGTCCCACAACGTGTCGCCGGAATGCACCGTGCATGAGGTGGAAGCGGGGTCGGCCAGCATTGCCGCAGGTGTCGGACTCGGTTCAACCGCGGCAATCGCAACGGCGCCGTCGCTGCGTCCGGGCAGCAGCAGGTGCGTGCCTTCGGCGAGGGTCGCGCCAGCTTCGACGCGATTGATTGCGGCTAGCGCCTGCGTGTCGATGTCGTAGGCCATGCCGAGCGTGTCGAGCCGCTGCGGCTCGCGCAACTTCATCTCGCGCCATTCGCGCCAGGCGTACTGCGGCAGCATGCCGAGCGTGCGCTCGATCGCCGTGCGCTGGCTCACCGGAACGAGCAGGTGATATGGACCCTGCTCGGGCATGCGCCCGCGCAGATACGCAGGATTCCAGTGCTGCAGTTGCGTATCGTCGAGATGTGCGAGGCGCGCAATGAGATGCAGATCGACTGGCGCCGGAAGTTCGAGCAGAACGAGTGCGTCTTCGGCGCGTGGTTCGGGCAGCGAGACATGGTAACGCTCGGGCGTCGCGACGATGCAAGCCATCGCGCGCAGCTTGCCCAGATGCTCGCTTGTGGTCTGGTTCAGGTGCACGCGCGCGACTTCGCTGTCGCTCAAGTCGCGGCGGCCGCCGAGCACGCCCTTGACGCTGTTCTCGCCCGCGTTGAAAGCCATGTTGGCGAGGCGCCAGTCGCCGAATTCTTCTTCGTATTGCTTGAGCAGCACCAGCGCCGCGCGGCTCGAAGCGACCACGTCGAGGCGGCCGTCGTATTCGCTGTCGATGCGCAGGCCGAGTTCGCGCGCGGTCATCGGCATCAGCTGCCACATGCCGGCGACGTCGTCGCCGCTGCCGCGAATCATGGTGTAGCTCGATTCGACCCAGGGCAGGAAGGCGAATTCGCCAGGAACATTGAATTTTTCGATCTGCTCGGTCACGACGAGCAGGAAGGGCATCGCTTGTTGCAGGGCCGCGCGCAGATGCGCGGGACTCGCGGCCATCGAGCGCGCCAGCTTGCGCACCGCCGGATCGGCATCGCAGCCGGACATCGCGTAGCGCGCACGCAGACGCGGCCATGGCGACGCGAGTGCATCGCTGACCGGCATTGCGGGTGTCGGCGTCGCAAGAGGAGTTGCGGGCGCGGCGACGACAGGAGGCGGTGCAGGCTCCGCCGCGATCGACGGTATCGGCTTGCGCACCGTGGCCGTGCCGCACGCAGCCAGCAGAAGGCAGGCGCTGCCGAGCGTCGTGCAGCACGCGCCGATGGCGGCGAGGCGCCGCCGCTCGCGGCGCGCTAGCGAAGCATCAGGCGAGTGCGCCATGGCGTGCAGTTGCTGTGGCATGCTGCTGGGATTCGTCGCGACGCAGGGCTGCCGACTATACCAGTTCGCCTCCTTTTCGCCATGAATTCGCCAGATTGACGTAACGCATTTTTAACGAATCACGCAAGGTCGTTCTGTTCACGCCGATCTGTTCTAATTCGCACGTTCCCTTTGCTCACCGCCGCGCGCCGCGCATGATCGATTCCAGTTCCTTCTACGCCAGTTCACCGGTGCGCGATTTGTTTGCGCAGGAATTGGCTGCGCTCGCGCCGATCCTCGCTGGCGTCTACGGCAACTTCGGCTTGTTTCTGCGTGCGCACGCGGGTGCGCCGGCTGCATTACCCAAGCATCTGCTCGGCACCGTGATCGATCTGGCACTGGGCGATGTCGCGCATCTCAACGGGCGCCTCTCGTCTCGTGTGGATGAGCTGCCGTTCGCAAGCGAAAGCTGCAAGCTCGTCGTCGCACAGCATGTGTTCGAGCGCCTCGCCGCGCCGGAAGCCTGCGCGAGCGAACTGGCGCGCGTGCTCGCGCCCGAGGGCGTCGCACTGATCCTCGGATTCAATCCGCTGACGCTGTGGCGGCCGTGGCTCGCAAGCAAGGCGCGGCAGTCCGGCGTTGCCCTGCACGTTCAATCCGCGCAGGGTGCGCAGAGCGCGTTCACACGGCATGGCATCGAGATACTGCAGACGCGCTATTTCGGCACTTCGCTGCCTCGCGCCCGGACTCTCGAGCTGGAGGAAGCGCCGAACGCCTGGCGTTCGCCAGCGTTCGGCCGCGTCGCGGCGAGCTGGCTGCTGCTCGCGCGCAAGCGCCACAGTGCGCTCACCCCGCTGCGCCTGCGCAAGAGCGCGCGCGAACTCGCGCTCAATCCGCGCCTCGCCCCCCGCGCGCACCGCGAGTGCGCATGACGGACGGGGCGACCGTCGAAGCCTTCACCGATGGCGCCTGCCTCGGCAACCCCGGCCCCGGTGGCTGGGCTGCGCTGCTGCGCTACAAGGGCGTGGAGAAGTGGCTCGACGGCAGCGAGCGCGAGACGACCAACAATCGCATGGAAATGATGGCTGCAATAGCCGCGCTTGAGGCGCTCAAGCGCGCGAGCCGCGTGCGCCTGACCACCGATTCGCAATACGTCAAGCAGGGCATCGAACTGTGGGTGCCGCGCTGGCAACAGAACGGCTGGCGCACGGCGGACAAGAAACCGGTGAAGAACCAGGATTTGTGGGAACGCCTCGTCGCCGCCTGCGCCCCGCATCGGGTAGAGTGGCAATGGACGCGCGGGCATTCCGGCCACGCGGAAAACGAACAAGTCGATCAGCGTGCGCGTGCCGCCGCTGAAGCCGCGAAGGAAATCAGAGCTTGAGACAAGTAGTACTCGACACGGAAACGACTGGCCTCGAGGTCAACAAGGGCCATCGCATCGTCGAAATCGGTTGCGTGGAATTGCTCGAACGCCGTATCACCGGGCGCGAGTTCCGCAGTTTCGTCAATCCGCAGCGCAGGATGGACGAGGGCGCATCGGCCGTGACGGGCATCACCGATGATTCACTCGTCGACAAGCCGTTGTTCGCCGAGATAGCGGCCGAATTACTCGAATTCATCGACGGCGCCGAGCTGGTGATCCACAACGCCGCATTCGACGTCGGCTTCCTCGATGCGGAATTCGCACGTCTCGATCCGCCGCGGCGCGTCGCCGAACGCGCACGGGTGCTCGACACGCTCGCGCTCGCGCGCGAGAAATACCCGGGACAGAAGAACAGCCTCGACGCGCTGTGTAAGCGCCTCGGCGTCGACAACAGCCATCGCAGCCAGCACGGTGCGCTGCTCGACGCGCAGCTGCTCGCCGAAGTCTATCTCGCGATGACCGCGGGCCAGGGCGATCTGGGCCTCGGCGCGCTCGACGCGACGCCGCTTGCGCGCGAGCGCGCGCTGCGCCCGCGCGATGTGCCGCGCCCGGCGTTGCGAGTGCGTTATGCCGATGCCGCGGAGATCGTCGCGCATGAGCTGCGTCTCGCGGCGATCGACAAGGCGAGCAAGGGCAAACTGCGCTGGGTTGCCGGTTCAAGCACGGTGGAAGCGACCGCGCTGCTGCAGTCCGCGTGAGCGCAGGATGGGGATGGGCTAGCTTATTGATCCACTCCCGGTGGCATAATAGGCAGGCGGGATGAAAGTAGTCGCGAAACAGCGGGCGCGGACACGCGCCTAATCCGATGCTGAAGCTGGGGAGAGCTGCGATGAAGATATTGGGTCTGGTTTTCCTGGCTTGGTCAGGGATGACGTTCGCGGCCGGCGCGGTCGAGGCGATCGATGCGCACAAGCATCTCGGCGTGGCGACCTGCAGCAACAGCGTCTGCCATGGCTCGACGCAGCCATTCCGCGATTCCAACGTGCCGCAGAACGAATTCGCGATCTGGCAGGAATTCGATCCGCACTCCAAGACCTACACGACCCTGAGCAAACCCGCGGCGAAGTCGATCGCGGCCAAGCTCGGCCTCGGCGATCCTGCGCAGGCCAAGGTCTGCCTCGACTGTCACACGGACAACGCGCCGCAGCGCGGCGAGCGTTTCCAGATCACCGACGGGGTCGGCTGTGAGAGCTGCCACGGCGGCGCCGAGCTGTGGCTCAGCGGTCACGCCGACAAGAGCGTCAAGCACGCCGACAACCTCAACAAGGGCATGTATCCGACCGAGAACCCGGTCAAACGCGCCGAGGCCTGCCTGTCGTGCCATATGGGTACGAAGGATCGCATGATCACGCACCGCATCATGGGCGCCGGGCATCCGCGCCTGTCGTTCGAGCTCGACACGTTCACCTGGCTGCACCCGCACTACAAGATCGGCGAGAAGTGGATCGCGCGCAAGGGCGAGTGGAATGGCGTGCGCGACTGGGCGGTCGGGCAGGGCATCGCTGCCGGCAATCTGCTCGATCAGCTGGCCGATCCGAAGACCGGCTGGAACGGCATCTTCCCCGAACTCGTGCTGTTCGACTGCCACGCCTGTCATAAAGTATACAAAGGCAACAAGTGGGGTCCGCGTCAGGGCACGGGTCTTGGCCCAGGCGTCGTGCGCCTCAACGACGCCAATCTCGTGATGTTCCGCCATGTGCTCGCGCCGGTGGACAAGGCCGCGGCGAAGCGCGTGTTCGACGAAACGCGCGCGCTGCATCGCGCAACGACGCAGAGCCGCGAGGCGACGTTCGCTGCGGCCAAGCGCCTGCGCGCGACACTCGACGAACTCGTGCCCAAGGTCGCGGCGTTCAACTACGACGCGGCGAGCCTCGACGCGATCCTCGCGAGCATCGACGCGGACGGTGCGCGCGGCGAGTTCCGCGACTACGCGGCGGCCGAGCAGGCTTATATGGCGGCGGAGTCGGTCGTCACGGCGTTCGAGAACAGCGGCAAGGTCGACAAGGACAAGGCGGCGGTGCTGAAGACCAAGCTCGATGGCTTGAACGACACGCTCAAGGACGAGAACAACTATGCGATGCCGCGGTTCACGGTGGCGTTGAAGGGACTGCGCAGCGCGGCGCCGTAGCCAGGTCCTTATCCCGGGTGTCCACGCGACGCGAGGAACCCGGGATTCACGGTTTGCGTCAATTCCCGCAAACGCATCTCGCGAATTCTACGTGCTGCGGCGATGTGATTTGCCGGGCGCCGAAGTGCTGGCACCGGCGCTATGCGCGTGTCCGAATCTCACACAGACATGCCACGTCAGCGCGTAGATCAGCATTACGATCGACGCCGCCGATATCGTGCCGCACACGAAGTTGTAGATGAAAAACCGCGCCGTGTTGCCGCCTGCGAATGTCCCCCAAGCAGTGACAGCGGTAGCGAGAGAAAGCACCGCAATGACTGCGATCCTGGTCTTCACGCGCAACCGCGGCATAGCCGTGACAGCGCATCGATCCAATGGCGGCTCGCGCAAGCGGTGTCGAATATGCGTTGCGAGGTAGAGCATCCCAATCGCGGTGCTGACATGCTGCAGGATGAAATAGGAAGGCAACGTGTACCAACCTACGTGCACGATGGGTTGCGCCAGTGCCGGCCAGGCATGGACGGCTAGCCCACGCTTGTGTGTGAAGGCATCCCAGACGATGTGACTCAGCGATCCTGCGAGCAATGACAGGGTGCCAGGCCACCAGCGCGTGGCGCCGGTTTGCGCCGCCGATGACGCGAGCAGCAGGTCGGCTAACCGTCGCGGCAACAGTGCGGCGCTCGGCTCGAGCAGCACCATTTGCCACAACAGAAAGATTGCCCATCCGCACGGCACGCCGAATATCACTAGTCCCGGCAGTTGATGCGCGTTGATGCGCGCAAGTGGCTCGGGAAGAAAATAGGGGATGTCCGGAACGAAGCATCCGATCACGAGCAAAGGGAACACCGCGTTGCCGCGCAATATGCGGCGCAAGGGCAGCGCGGCGGCGGCGTGGGCAAGCGTGAAGGGCATGACGTGAAATCGCTTTTGTTGCGATCCACTGTCGTCCACGGCAATGGCACGGGGCAGGCCATTTCTGACGCGCGAAAGGAGAGGTTCTGCCGATCCGGAGATTGTAGTCCGGCGTGAAAGCGACTATTTCCAGGCGCGCGACAAAATCCCGCGAGACGCGACTAGCGACTGCGCACCAGAATCACGGTGACATTGTCCGACCCGCCGCCATCGAGTGCGGCGAGGATCAGATGATCGACGCATTCCTGCGCTGACAGGTCGCTGCGCGACAGCACCGACGCGATCTGCGTGTCGTCGACTTCCTCGGTCAGGCCGTCGGAGCAGAGCAGGATCTGCATCCCGGGATCGAGTTTGCCGCGCAGGGTCTCGACGCGCAGGCTCTGCGGGTCGGTCACGCCAAGCGCCTGCGTGACGACGTTGCGGTGCGGATGCGTGCGCGCCTGTTCCTGCGTGATCGCACCTTGGGCGATCAGCTCCTGCACGTAGGAATGATCCTGCGAAATCTGCTTGAGCCCGCCGTTCCACAGATAAATGCGGCTGTCGCCGACCCAGCACACTTCGTAGTCGCTTTCGCCGGCGACGCGCAGCGCGACGATCGTCGTGCCCATCGGCAGCGATTCGGACTTGCGGCTCGAGTGTTGGATGATTTCCGCGTCGGCGGCCTGCACCGCGCTCGCGAGCGGCGTGCCGCTGCTGACTTCCTGCACCAGCGTGTCGCGCGCGAGCGCGCTCGCGATCTCGCCGTGCTCATGCCCGCCCATTCCGTCGGCCACGAGCCACAGGCCCATGTCGGCATCTGCGTAATAAGTGTCTTCGTTGTGCTCGCGCCGCAAGCCGGTGTGGGTGCTGTGTCCGAATTCGATCATGTTCTCTTGCCTGGACCTTGGCTTGCGGGACCCCCGACGATGCGCGGTTTTCGCACCGTTCCCTCCGGCTGAACGGCGCCGCCGGTGGCTATAGCATGCCGACGTGGGCGGAATAGGGCAAGCGCAAGGCGGTGATGGGGGTCACGGGGGAGGTGGGAGGTGGGTCACGGTTAACGTTAGGCGTTGCTTAGCTGTGCCGCTGTGAGGTATCTGACCACGAGAGTTGCAACCGACAGCGTCACGAAGAGAGAGAGCCCCCTCTCTGAATCTTCCGAATGGCATCATCAACATCGTCGAGGACGGCCGTCCTAATGGACGAGATTGTCTGAAAATTTTTGAACACCGGAAACTCGCTAGCAATTTCATTTTCGATGTCGTCCAGAGCCTGCAGAAACAACATCATTCGAGTTTTGCGCTGACGCATACGGGTAAGTCGGTTTTTCTCAAGCAGGATCTGCGCCGTTAGGTCTTGGATCCGACCCCATGAATTTGAATCTATCGCCGTGTCGTACATGCATTCCTCTACATATACAAACTTACGGCTCAAGATTCTCGCGTAATAACCGCCAGATCTAGAGGCCACAATCGTCGATTCCGTTGAAAGAATAGCGGAATCGGTGGTTCTCACAAGGCCATTCTTATGCAAGAAATCCAAGCAGTCCTTCACTTGCTGGGATGTTGCCCCAATCCTGCAGAGCAAATCGCAACACTCTACAACACTTACCTCCATCGACTTTTCGTCTTTTGCTCGATGCAACAGGAACTGAAGCGCGGTAGCGCGAAGCATCCTTAGCCGCCTGGCTCCCAATCGCGCATCAAAAATATTCACGCCCTCGGCGCGGCCTTCGCGAAAATGTTGCCATTGGCCGAGCATCGTTCCCTTAAAAACCTCATGGAACGGAAAGTAGTAAGCGGTGTTTCCTTTCAGGTACTGCTCAAGCGCGCGATCTGCCTCAATATGCCCCGAGATAAGGAAGTTGCGAACGAGGGTAATTCCTTTGCGAATGTTGAGGTCGGCAATTGCCTCTATGTAATCGCCAGCTTGGCCTCTAAGTATGCTCTGCTGCACGATATCGAAAAAGACACCCAAATCGGGGATCTGCAACCTCATATTGTTATTGAGATCGATACTCGAAGATCGTTTTGAGAGAATCTTTTTAGCGTAGGTGAGCCGAGCAGAAATGACTGCCTTGAGGGGGGGAGGGTCGAGCCAGAGCTTCCGCAACTCGTACGCATCAAATGCTGAGTCGGTCTTGTGGCGTACGAAGGTGGTGTCGCGAACGCTAACAATGACATGGCAATGAATCCTCTTTGATAGCGCAAGCCCTTCAGCAAAAACCTCAGTCTCTAGTTCCTCATCTTCATAGAGGTCGATATTGTCTAAGACGACTACAGCTAAGTTTTTTGCGGCGATAAAGTTCAGGACTTTATCAACGTAAGGCTCCGTTGCCTCATAGTCGTTGAGGATTTTCCTAGCAATGTGACGGTTTAGCTCAGCTTCGTCGTTAGCTAGTGAGCCAAGCGGACCTCCCTTTAGTGCTTGAATTTCGGTCTCATAGGCTGGTTCCACCACTGTTTTATAGTCTAAAGGCGCATTCGGAATGCCAGTGGCCAAGTATTCCTTCAGTTGCTTGTAGATAAACGCTCTTGGGTTCCCACTTTTGCCCATAGCCTCCATGTCAATGTATATCCAATGTGCGTGCTTCTGTGCCAGGGTCTCGCTCCCCGCCACAAGCTCGAAGTGCTTTAGGTAGGTGGATTTGCCTGCGCCTACGGACCCGATGATTAGCGTCACAGGGGGCGCATAGCTTGGCGAGCTCCTTTCGACAATTGATTGCAGATGATCTCGCTGCTTTTGTCGATTTATGCGCTGCGCTGGGACAACGCTGCGTGGCTTCGGGTCTGCTAAATGCATCCCGAGCATTGAGTCAAACTTTGTTCTTGCTTCTGTAGAGACAAAACATCTACGAAGCACTTCGCTATGCTGCAGAAGCGACTCAGAATAAAGTGCTCCGTCAAGCGCTGGGGCAATCTGGTCAGCGATGTTGTTTCTATCGACTCGATCGTCACCAACTCTAAAAGCCGCTAGAAGTCTCTCCTCCGTAGGGGGCAATTCATTGGTTATCCGCGTTAGACTGCCAGCGGCGACGCTCTCTGAGCCCAGAATGTCGAAGAGCTCTTCTGCGTGTCCATGTTTATCGAAAGGGAAAAGGAGTGATGCGTAGTTGTCGCGACTCGCACCCTGCGTGTTAAAGAAGCACCAACAGGAGCCGTTGGTAACCACAACAACTTGAGCGTTCTTGTGGGATGCATATTCCCTCGCTTGCTCGATGGCAGCAGCAATCTCGCCTTCACCGAGCACACTTCCGCCCAGTTTTAGCTTGGACTTATTTGTTGGGGTTGGGAAAGCCGCACCGGCTTTCTTTGCCTCTACGATGACTGTGTTGTCACCAGATCTCAGGCTGTAATCGATGAAGCCGAATTTCCCATCGTTGGGAGCATATTCCTCGACAGAGACCGTACCGTGTCCCCAACCGAGAACCTCCCGAAGCATCCGGTCGATGATGTCATACCGGGTTTGAGCCTCATTGGCTTCGGCGAGATTTCTCTGCCCCACAAATGCCTTCAGGGCATCGAATTTTTCTGAAGTCTCGCCCCAGTCGATCGTCCGGGTATCGGCCATCCAGAATCCCCTAGTATTCGAATCTTGAGAATGATTCTATCGGATAAGGTGTTTGACGACGGAAGTGACCTTGAGCGACCACGTCCTCAAGCAGCGCTTTTGCGGAAATATTCTGCCGCAGCGATCAACTGTTACAAATTGGAGCGCCAGATATCCGCGCGTGGAAAAGCTAGTGCCTTCATGGTGGCCCAGTGGTGCCTTCAGCGGGCGGGAGGGACACAGTCGCCTAAGCCGTTGACGATGTCTGACTTAAGCGAGGGTGGGGGGAATTGCTCGTCTCATCCTGAGACTCGCCCGCGCGCATGCGCGCGGGCCAGCCTGCGGCTGTCCAAATTCGCTCCCGGCGAATTTGTGAACCCGTCTCGCCGCTGCGCGGCTCGACGGTTCGCATCCTGCCCACGACCGCCAATATGAAAACGGGCCCGCGAGGGGCCCGTTTTCATATTGGTGGAGGTGGGGGGAATTGAACCCCCGTCCGAAGACACTACGTCCCTGGCTCTACATGCGTAGCGCGCCGTTTGGTCTCGTCCTGCGGCAACACGGCGTGCAAAGCGCACCGCAGGACCAGCCGGTTAAGAGTTAGCTCGTGACCGACTGGCGGCAATCATGAGCGATTCCGTGATAGTGACCCTACATCTGCGAGCACGGACACAAGCAGGTTCGGGGCTTACGCCTTAAGCGGCGAGAGCGTAGTTGTCGTCGTTGGCAACTAAAAGTTTGCTACTGGATTAACGAGGAAAGTCGCCCCCTCGGCATGCACCAAGTGATTTCGTTATCCCCGTCGAAGCCGATCACCCCCGGGAAAATCACTGGTTACGGTTCAGTATATGGGTGCGGATGGCGCGCATACAAGCGAACGACGCGCAGCCGTTCAGGCTAGGCCAGACGATTCTTCGCGCGCATGGCCTGTTGTTTCTCGCGATTCCAGTCGCGCTCTCTCTCGGCGGCACGCTTGTCGTGATCCTGCTTGCCCTTGGCGAGACCGAGTTCGAGCTTGACGCGATTGTGCTTCCAGTACATCGCGGTCGGCACGAGGGTGTAGCCCTTGCGTTCGACCGCGCCGACGAGCTTGTCGATCTCGGCGCGATTGAGCAGCAGCTTGCGCGTGCGCCGGTCCTCGGCGACGACGTGCGTCGAGGCCTGCAGCAGCGGCGGAATCGAGGCGCCGAACAGGAAAATCTCGCCGTTGCGCACGATCGCGTAGGCGTCGGTGAGGTTGATGCGTCCGGCGCGCAGGCTTTTGACTTCCCAGCCTTGCAGCGAGATGCCCGCCTCGTAGCGCTCGTCGATGTGGTACTCGTGGCGCGCGCGCTTGTTCAGCGCGATCGTCGAGTCGGTTTTCTTCTTTTCGTCTTTTGTGCTCATTTTTGCTCTCGTCCCTGATCGCCAGGATCAAAAAGCGGCCATCCTTGGCCGCACTTTTCAATACACTAGCAGTCGGTAACCTCACCTACTTTACATGATCCAGATTCGCCGCAGCGCCATCGTGCGCCATCGTCCGGAGCAGATGTTCGATCTCGTCAACGACGTCGCGGCCTATCCGCGCCGCTTCGCCTGGTGTGCGGGCGCGCGCGTGCTCGCACAGGACGAGTCGACGATCACGGCGGGTCTCGACGTGCGTCTCGGCGCGTTCACGCAAGCCTTCACCACGCGCAACACGCTCGAACGGCCGTCGCGCATTGCGCTGCAGCTGGTCGAGGGGCCGTTCCGCAGCCTCGCGGGCGCCTGGGAATTCCTCGCGCTCGGCGACGCCGGCTGCAAGGTCTCGCTCGCGCTCGATTTCGACTATTCCGGCTTGATGGCGCCAGTGCTGCGCAGCGGCTTCCATAAACTCGCCGATCGCCTGGTTGAGGATTTCTCGCGCGAGGCCGATCGCGTCTATGTCTGATTCTGCAACGATCCGTGTCGAAGTCGCCTTTGTCGACGCGCAGGTCGAATTTCTGCGCGAGGTCGTGTTGCCTGCAAGCGCTACTATCGAAGATGCGTTGCTTGCCTCGCGCGTGCGTGAAGCTTCGTCCGACGCGGCATCTGCGACGAAATTCGGCATTTGGGGCAAGGTCGTCGAATCGACGCAGGCGCTGCGCGATGGCGATCGCGTCGAGTTGTACCGACCGCTCAAGATCGATCCCAAGGAGGCGCGCCGGCTGCGCGCAGCGAAACGGATTTAGCGCTATCGCCCTTCGCCAAGTTCAGGGCGAACGGGAGTCTTCACGTACCGCCCTGATCGCCGCCGCTCTGGCGCTTCTTCTTGTCTTCGTCGCGCTTCTCGTCCGGATATTGGCGCTTGTACTTGGTCGCCTCGCGGATCAACTCGGCAGGATTCTCGGCGAAGTAGTCGCCGTCGATGCGCGCGAGCGAGTCGCCTTCGAAATACAACACCAGTGCCTTGGTTTCCATGCGGCCGTTGCCGCGGCGATAGGTCGAGATGTAGTCCCAGCGGCTCTGCTGAAACGGATTGATCACGGAAGGGCTGCCCATCGTCAGCATCACCTGGCGCTTGGTCATGCCCGGCTTGAGCGCCTCGACCTGGGTCTTGCTGAACAAGTTGCCCTGCTGGATGTCGAGCTGGTAGATCGGATTGCACGCACTCAGCCCGCAAACCGCGAGAGCGAAAGCCAAGGGGCGAAGCGTCTTGATGAAAGCCATACTCGATCTGCCTGAATGCGGTCGTGCGGAAAGGGCACGATGATACACTAGCGATCCACCTCCGCGGATGTGGGTTCGGCGCCCTGCATTCAGGCCCGATTCGGTAATGGCAGCGAGGAGGCCACATGGAAACACAAGACCTGCGCAAGGCGGGACTCAAAGTCACGCATCCGCGCATGCGCATCCTCGAAATCCTCGAAGCTTGCGACGGCAAGCACATGACTGCCGAGGACATTTATCGCGAGCTGCTCAAGCACGACGACGAGATCGGCCTCGCGACGGTGTACCGCGTGCTGACCCAATTCGAGGCCGCCGGCCTGATCAACAAGCACAACTTCGAAGGCGGCCAGGCGGTCTTCGAGATCAACCGCGGCAAGCATCACGACCACATGGTCGACGTCGACAGCGGCAAGGTGATCGAATTCGTCAGCGAGGAGATCGAGCGCCTGCAGCGCGAAATCGCCGACCGGCATGGCTACGTGATCGAGGATCACTCGCTGGTGCTGTATGTGCGGGCCAAAAAGAAGAAGTAAGGCGCGGCCAGTCGCCTGCTCAAGGCGCCTTCGCGCCTAGTTCCAACATCTGTTTCGCATGCGCGAGCGTCTCGCGCGTGATCTCGATGCCGCCGAGCATGCGCGCGATCTCGTCGCGGCGAGATTTTGCGTCCAGCATGTCGATGCGCGTCTGCGTGCTCGCGCCGTCGCTCGATTTGGCCACGCGCAGATGCTGATGGCCTTGTGCGGCGACCTGCGCGAGATGTGTAACGCACAGCACTTGGCGCTGGCCGCCGAGACGGCGCAGCTTCTGGCCGACGACTTCGGCGACCGCGCCGCCGATGCCGGAATCGACTTCGTCGAATACCATGGTCGCGATCTGATCGGGGCTCGAATCATCATTGCCGAGCGCGGCGACTTCGATCGCGAGGCTGATCCGCGACAGCTCGCCGCCCGAGGCGACCTTGCGCAACGCACGCAGCGGCTGGCCCGGGTTCGCGCTGACCATGAACTCGACGCGTTCTAGTCCGAGCACATCGGGCGCGGATTTTTCGTCGCGCGGCTGTGGTTCGAGCTGAATCTCGAAGCGCCCACCGGCCATGCCGAGTTCTCCCATCAGCAGACTGACGTCAGCACCAAGTTTCTGCGCTGCAGCGGTGCGCAATTTCGATAGCTCACTTGCGGCTGCCCCATAGTCGCGCGCGATCGCGCTGCGCTCGCGTTCGAGCTTGGCCAGGCTTGCGCCGGCGTTCTGCAGCGTCTCGAGCTCCTCGCGCAGGCGCGCCGCGTGTGCGTGCAACTCGGCGACAGGCAGGCGATGCTTGCGCCCAAGTTCGTGCAGTTTGGCGATCTGCGCGTCGGCTTCGGCGAGCCGATCGGGATCGAGTTCGAGCGCATCGCGATAGCGCGCAAGCGCGTCGTTCGCCTCGCCGAGCCCGATCTGCGCGGCATCGAGCAGCTCGCCGAGACGAGTGAGTTCGGGATCGAGCGTCGCGAGCCGCGTCGCATCGTGCTGCGCGCGCGCCGCGAGGCCAAGTAGCGAGATGCCGCCGTCGCCGTCGAGCATTTCGGCCAGCGCGCTCGTGCTCTGGATCAGCGCGCCAGCGTTGCTCAGGCGCTTGTGCGTTTCATTGAGCGCTTCGAGCGCGGGTGGCGCGAGCGCGTGGCGATCGAGTTCTTCAACCTGATGCGTCAGCAGCGCGATGCGCTCGGCATGATCCTGGCCGTTGTCGAGCGCGCGCATCTGTGCATCGAGCGCGCGCCAGCGCGTTGCGTGCGCGCGTACGCGCGCGAGGATTTCGGCGTGGTCGCCGTAAGCATCGAGCAGGGCGAGCTGGCTGCCGCGTTCGAACAGGGCCTGGTGCGCGTGCTGAACGTGGATTTCGACCAGGGTTTCGGCCACCGCCTGCCGCGTCGCGAGTGTGGCGGGGCGGCCGTTGATCCAGGCGCGCGAGGTGCCTTCGGTGCGGATCACGCGGCGCAGCTGGCAGGCATCGCCGTCGTCGAATTCCTCCGCCGCAAGCCAGGCGCGCGCCGCCGGCGCATCCGCGATCTCGAATGCGGCGATCAATTCCGCACGCTCGCAGCCGTGACGCACCACGCTCGCGTCGGCGCGCTGGCCGGCGAGCAGCAGCAATGCGTCGACCATCAGCGATTTGCCCGCGCCGGTCTCGCCCGTGACCACGGTCAGGCCGGGGCGGAACTCGATTTCGGCCTCGCCGACGATGGCGAAATCCTTGACGAACAGCGTGTGCAGCATCTGCAGCGAAATGCGAGTTAAGAAAAATTCGAGGCAAGGATGCCTCGCCGCGAATCGAACGCGCAAGCGTTTGATTCGTCGAAGTCGAGTCCGGGCGTGTGCCGGACTCGACGTGTCCGAAAAAGTCCAGGAGGGACTTTCCCAGACCATCCCAAGCGAAGCGCGCGCAAGCTAGCATGCATGCGACAGCGCGCCAAGGTCAGGCTGAACGACGCGGTCGGAGACCGCTTGATACTTGCCTGCGCGCAGCCATATTGACCGCAGGGCGACCCGTTGCTAGCGTCGCATCGACCAGATTTTCCGCAGCCCCATGAGCCATCACTTCGCCCACCACCTCGACCCGCGCGCGCGCCAGTTGCTGCGTGCGCTGATCGCGCAATACATCGCCGACGGCCAGCCGGTCGGTTCGCGCACGCTGGCGAAGAATTCGGGCCTCGATGTGAGCCCGGCGACGATCCGCAATGTGATGGCCGATCTCGAGGAACTCGGCCTGCTCGCTGCGCCGCATACCTCGGCTGGACGCGTGCCGACCGCGCAAGGCTATCGCGTTTTTGTCGACAGCCTGCTCGAAGTGAAGGCGCTCGACGAGCCGCAGGTCGATGCGTTGCGCCGCGAGCTGCCGACGCAGGCCTCGACCCAGGATCTGCTCAGCGGCGTGTCTTCGCTGCTATCCGAAGTCACGCACTTCGTCGGCGTCGTCACCGTGCCGCAGCGCGAGGAATTCCCGTTCCGGCACATCGATTTCGTCGCGCTCGGCGGCAATCGCGTGCTGGTGATCCTGGTGTTCGCCGATGGCGAGGTGCAGAACCGCGTCGTGATGACGCAGCACCTCTATACGGCTTCCGAACTCGAACAGGTCGCGAATTTCCTCAACGCGAACTATGCCGGCCTGCGCATGGCGGACATCCGCGAACGCCTGAAACGCGAGATGCGCGAAACCAGTGCGCGCCTGCACCAGTTGATGGTCGCCGCCGCCGACGTGGCGCAGCAGGCGTTCTCGGAAATCCTGGAGTCACGCGGCGGCAGCGCCGATATGCTGGTCGCCGGCCAGATCAATCTGATGGGTTCGCAAGGCCTGTCCGACATGGAGCGCCTGCGCGAGCTGTTCGAGGCGTTCCAGCGCAAGCGCGATTTGCTCATGTTGCTCGAAAGCTGCGCGCGCGCCGAAGGAGTGCGTCTGTTCATCGGCGAGGAATCGGGTTTTGGTGCGCTCGACGGCTGCAGCCTGGTCACCGCGCCGTATGGCGTCGAAGGGCGGGTGCTCGGGGTACTCGGCGTGATCGGACCGACGCGCATGGCCTATCAACGGGTAATTCCGGTAGTGCAGGCGACCGCACAGATATTGTCCGGAGCGCTGCGCAGCAATGCCTTGAATTCGCCGCCGCCGGCCCCATAGAGCGACGGGGCAATTTTTTTCGTGTGGCGGCGACGGCGTGAGCCGTGGGGCCGTGCTTTGCTTTTTTGGAGAGTTTTTGCGATGGGTACAGAGTCGAACAAGGCAGCCGACCCGACCAAGCCGGTCGATCCGAACGCCGCTGATGCAACGCCGCCCGAGGGTGACGAGCTCGGCAAGATCATCACCGAGTACGAGACCAAGCTCGGCGAGATGCGCGATCTGATCCTGCGCGAGCGCGCGGAGATCGAGAATCAGCGCAAACGGCTGCAGCGCGATCTGGAACAGGCGCGCAAGTTTGCCAATGAGCGCCTGCTCGGCGACCTGCTGCCGGTATGCGACGGGCTCGAGCGCGGCCTCGCGATCGAGAACGCCGACACCAAGGCGCTGCGCGAAGGCATGGACCTGACGCTGAAGGCCTTGCTCAAGGTCGCCGAAGGCAATGGTTTGAAAGCACTCGACCCTGTCGGTCAACCGTTCAATCCGGAATTGCACCAGGCGATGAGCATGGTCGATGCGCCCGGCAAGGCGCCGAACACGGTCGTCGCGGTGATGCAGAAGGGCTATGTGCTGAACGATCGCCTGTTGCGTCCGGCGCTGGTCGCGATCGCCAAGCCGGCCGGCTGAACGCAGTGGTTTCAATCGACGGGTATCTCAACCGTCGAGTATAGAAATTCACTTTTGCGAATTCGACGCTTGAATTGAACGGACGCAACCCTATTTTCATGCGTCATGTGCGGCTCGGTGCCGCTTGCGAATACAAGAATACGACTGGGAGCTAAAACTATGGGCAAAATCATCGGTATCGACCTCGGCACGACCAATTCCTGCGTCGCCGTGATGGAAGGCACGACGGCGCGCGTGATCGAGAATTCGGAAGGCGATCGCACCACGCCGTCGATCGTCGCGTACAAGGACAATGAGATCCTCGTCGGCGCGACCGCGAAGCGTCAGGCCGTGACCAATCCGAAGAACACCTTCTACGCGGTGAAGCGCCTGATCGGCCGCAAATTCACCGATGCCGAAGTGCAGAAAGACATCGGCCTCGTGCCGTACAAGATCCTTGCGCACGACAATGGCGATGCATGGGTCGCGACCGCAGGCGGCAAGCAGATGGCGCCGCCCGAAGTCTCGGCGCAGGTGCTGATCAAGATGAAGAAGACCGCCGAGGACTTCCTCGGCGAGCCGGTCACCGAGGCCGTCATCACGGTGCCCGCGTACTTCAACGACTCGCAGCGCCAGGCGACCAAGGACGCCGGCCGCATCGCGGGTCTCGACGTCAAGCGCATCATCAACGAGCCGACCGCGGCCGCGCTGGCCTATGGCATCGACAAGCAGGGCGGCGATCGCAAGATCGCGGTGTACGACCTCGGCGGCGGCACCTTCGATATTTCGATCATCGAAATCGCCAACGTCGACGGTGAGAAGCAGTTCGAAGTGCTCGCAACCAATGGCGACACCTTCCTCGGCGGCGAAGACTTCGACAAGCGTCTGATCGACTATCTCGTCGACGAGTTCAAGAAGGAAACCGGCGTCGATCTGAAGAACGACTCGCTCGCGCTGCAGCGCCTCAAGGACGCCGCCGAGCGTGCGAAGATCGAGCTGTCGAGCGCGCAGCAGACCGACGTCAACCTGCCGTACATCACGGCCGATGCGTCGGGTCCGAAGCACCTCAACATCAAGCTCACGCGCGCCAAGCTCGAAGCGTTGGTTGGCGACCTGATCGAAAAGACGATCGCGCCGTGCCGCACGGCGATTTCCGACGCGGGCCTGAAAGTCTCCGACATCAGCGAGGTGATCCTCGTTGGTGGCCAGACGCGCATGCCCAAAGTCCAAGAGGCGGTGAAGACCTTCTTCGGCAAGGAGCCGCGCAAGGACGTCAACCCGGATGAGGCCGTCGCAGTTGGCGCGGCGATCCAGGGCGGCGTGCTCGGCGGTACGGTCAAGGACGTGCTGCTGCTCGACGTCACGCCGTTGTCGCTCGGCATCGAGACGCTCGGTGGTGTGATGACCAAGCTGATCGACAAGAACACGACGATCCCGACCAAGGCGTCGCAGACCTTCTCGACCGCCGAGGACAATCAGACCGCGGTGACCGTGCATGTGCTGCAGGGCGAACGCGAGCGCGCGAGCGCGAACAAGTCGCTGGCGAAGTTCGACCTCGCGGGCATCGAGCCCGCCGGACGCGGCCAGCCGCAGATCGAAGTGGCGTTCGACATCGACGCCAACGGCATCCTGCACGTTCACGCCAAGGACAAGAAGACCGGCAAGGAACAGCGCATCGAGATCAAGGCTGGTTCGGGTCTGAACGAGGACGAGATCCAGCGCATGGTGCGCGACGCCGAAGCGAACAAGGAAGAGGACAAGAAATTCCACGAACTCGTCGGCGTGCGCAACAAGGCCGATCAGCTCGTGCACGCGACGCGCGCGGCGATCACGGAGCATGGCGGCAAAGTCGGCGCGCAGATCGGCGCCATCGAATCGGCGCTGTCGGACCTCGAGAAGGTGATGAAAGGCGAAGACAAAGACGCGATCGAGTCGCGCATCGCGGCGCTCGAACAGGCAGCCCAGCCGCTCGCGGCCGCGGCGGCGGGCGGCGGTTCCGCCCCGGGTGGCGATGCCGGTGCGGGCGCCCAGGCTGGCGGTTCCGCGCCGAAGGACGATGTCGTCGACGCCGAGTTCACCGAAGTGAAGGACAAGAAGTAGTTATCCGCACGCAGCATGTGCGGATAACGGCCCGCGTTCGAGCCTCGCATTGAAGCGCGCGGGGCTCAACGCGGGCTTTATGTTGCCTGGAGTAGCAATGGCCGACAATCAAGTTCCGACGTTGTACGACTGGGCCGGCGGCATGCCGGCCTTGGCGCGTCTGACCGAGGCGTTTTATCGCAAGGTCAAGGCGGACGAATTGCTCGGCCCGGTGTTTGCGCAGATGGACTCGCGGCATCCGCAATTCGTGGCGCAGTTCATAGCGGAAGTATTCGGCGGGCCGGCAGAATATTCCGCGCAGCGCGGCGGCCACCCGCACATGATTCACCAGCATCTCGAGAAGCATCTGAGCGAACCCAAGCGCAAACGCTGGGTCAGCCTGTTGCTCGAGACGGCGGACGAGGTGGGCTTGCCGGACGATCCCGAGTTCCGCTCGGCGTTCGTGAGCTATATCGAATGGGGTACGCGCATTGCGGTGATCAATTCGCAGCCGGGCGTGCAGGTCGAGGCCGAGCAGCCGATGCCGAAATGGGGCTGGGGCGAAGCGAAAGGGCCCTATAATCCACCGCAGAACTGAGGCAGAAGTGCATTCAGCGCGCTGGGGTAGCGATGGAAAAGGGGAGACTCGAAGCCTTCACGGATGGCGTGATCGCCGTGGTCATCACGATCATGGTGCTCGAGCTGAAGCCGCCGCACGAGGCGACGTGGCCGGCGATGTTCGCCAACTGGCCGGTATTTGTCAGTTACGTGATGAGCTTCATCTACGTCGGCATTTACTGGAACAATCACCATCACCTGCTGCACCTGGTCAAGCACATCAACGGCAGGGTGATGTGGGCGAATCTGACCGTGCTGTTCTGGTTGTCGCTGTTCCCGTTTACGACTGCATGGCTCAACGAGGCGCACGGCGAACATGGCGAATTTCCCGCGCCGTTGCCGGTCCTCGCCTATGGCGTAGTGCTGCTGATGACGGCGTTTGCCTGGATTCGGCTCGTGAGCCTGCTGATTCAGGCCAATGGCGGCAGCGAAGGCGCGCTTGCGCGCGCCCTGGCGAGCGGCTGGAAGGAAAAAATCTCGCCGCTGATTTATTTCTCGGCCATTGTGCTGGCGTTTTTCGCGCCCATAGTGTCGTGTGTGCTGTACGCAGTCGTGGCGGTGATCTGGCTGGTGCCGGACTCGCGCATCGAAAATCATCTGAAGGCGAATCGCTGATGTTGTTGGTATCTCCATGAAGCGTTGTTACTACGAAGTTCTCTCGGTCGAGCGCACGGCCTCCGACGGGGAACTGAAAACCGCCTTTCGCCGCCTGGCGATGAAATACCATCCCGACCGCAATCCGGGTGACAAGGACTGCGAGGCGCATTTCAAGGAAGCGAAGGAAGCCTACGAAGTACTCGGCGACGCGCAGAAGCGCTCGCTCTACGACCAGCACGGGCATGCCGCATTCGAGCACGGCATGGGCGGCCGTGGTGGCGCCGGCTTCGGCGACATGGGCGATATCTTCGGCGATATCTTCGGCGATATCTTCGGCATGGGCGGCGGACGCGGGCGGCAGCGTCGCGGTTCCGATCTGCGCTACGTGCTCGAACTCGATCTCGAAGAAGCCGTGTTCGGGGTCGAGAAGACCATCCATGTACCGACGCTCGCGGCCTGCGACGGCTGTGATGGTTCCGGTTCGGCCGACGGCAAGCTCGGCAACTGCGGCACGTGCCAAGGGCATGGCCGCGTGCGCATGCAGAACGGCATTTTCTCCATCCAGCAGGCCTGCCCGCATTGCGGCGGCTCGGGCAAGACCATTGCAAACCCGTGCAAGAGCTGCCACGGCGAAGGCCGTGTGCGGCACGACAAGACGCTTGCGGTGAAGATTCCTGCCGGCATCGACAGCGGCGATCGCATCCGCCTCACCGGCGAAGGCGAAGCCGGTCCCGCCGGCGCGCCACCGGGCGATCTCTACGTCGAGGCGCAGGTGCGTGAACACAAGATATTCGAGCGCCAGCAGGACGATCTCTACTGCGAAGTGCCGATCCGCTTCTCGCAGGCCGCACTCGGTGCCGAACTCGAAGTACCGACGCTCGGCGGCGAAGCGACAATCAAGATTCCAGCCGAGACGCAGACCGGAAAAATGTTCAAGTTGCGCGGCAAGGGCGTGAAAAACGTGCGCTCCGGCCACGTCGGCGATCTGCTCTGCCGCGTCGTGGTTGAAACGCCGGTGAAGCTCACCAAGCAGCAGAAGGAGCTGTTGCACCAGTTCGAGGCGAGTTTCGGCGACGATGCGCGTGATCACACGCCGCGCGCGACGAGCTGGCTCGACGGGGTCAAGGAATTCTGGGAAAAAGTGACTTCCTGAGCGCGCGGCTTGCCGCTACGATGGCTGTATGAGCGAATACGTCGAAGTCGTCGTGTACGGTTCTGCCGGACGCATGGGCCAGGCGGTTATCCGTGCGGTCCTCGATTCCACGCGCGCGCGCCTCGCATGCGCGCTCGTGCGGCCGGGATCCGGACTCGCCGACGAGCCGCTCGACAAAGTATTCGGCACGTTGCCGCGCAATGTGGATTTTTCCACTTCGCTCGATCCCGACGTACCCTGCGACGTGCTCGTCGATTTTTCCGGACCGGTCGCGTTCGATGCTGCGCTGGCGCTCGCGGTGGAACGCCGCGCCGCTTTCGTCAGTGGTACGACGGGGCTGCGCGATGTGCAGATTGCCGCGCTGGAGCACGCGGCACACACGATTCCGGTGCTGTGGGCATCGAACTTCAGCCTCGGCGTCGCGATGCTCGCGCGCGCTGCGCGTCGTGTGGCCGAGGCGCTGCCCGACTGGGATTGCGAGATCGTCGAGATGCATCATGCGCGCAAGCAGGATGCGCCTTCGGGCACTGCGATCATGCTAGGCCAAGCTGTCGCCGATGGTCATGGCGTGGCGCTCGAACAGCGCGCTCGCTACGCGCGTCACGGACAGATCGGCCCGCGCCCGCAGGGCGAAATCGGCTTCGCCACGCTGCGTGGCGGCGATGTCGTCGGCGAACATACGCTGATTTTCGCGAGCACCGGCGAGCGTCTCGAGCTCACGCATCGCGCGACCGACCGCGACATCTTCGCACGCGGCGCGCTCGCTGCGGCGATCTGGATCGCCGGGCGCGATCCAGGCATGTACACGTTCGATCAGGTGCTTGCGCCCGAGTAGGCCGCTGCGGCGGTCGTCAGTGGAACGAAGTATTCATCAGTATTCCGAAGCACGCCGCGAATAGCAGCAGGCCGATGCCGAAGATCGACGCGAGCCCGATGGCGACGCCCTTGGCGGTCTGCGTCTTGCCCTGAGCCGCGAAAACCACGATCAGCACAACGATCAGCAGCCACGGGGAAAACCCGAGAAAGATCCAGGCCTCGTCCGGCATGCCGCCGCCGCGGACCATGCTGGCAACCGAGGCGAGAAAGCTGGCGACGAGCGTATAGCCGCCGAACAACGCACCCCAGGCGAGCCAGAAGCCGAGCCAGAACGAGCCGAGCGGATTGGGCGTCGCAGCGCGGACAGGGGCCGGCGGTGGTAGTGGGGTGATCGGGTCGTTCATGGCGAATTCTCCGGATCGAGAGCGTTACGGAAAGATGCCGCGTTCGACGCGCCGCCGCAGTGTTTCGAGCTGCGCCGCGCGGTCGTCGCGATAGAACAGATTGAAGGTGTCGAACGGAATCAGGCGTCCGTCCGGCTGCGCGATATGCACGCAGGATTTCTTCACCGCGCGCAGATCGAACGAGTGCGCGTCGATGAACTGCATGATCAGCACGCGGAACACATTGCGATAGCTCCACTCCTGCGGCGCCTGCACCTGCGGCAGGCAGCAGAGTAGGTCGGATAGCGAGCAGGCCTGCGACTGCGGCGAGTGATTGGTCGCGAACAGCTCGAACACATGCGCGCGCAGCGCCTCGTCGCGCTCGACCACGATCGTATTGCGGCCTTTCGCGATCAGCGTTTCGGGCGAAACGAAGCGCGTCAGTGGCAGGGTCGCGTCGCCGAGCTTCAGCGCATAGGCCATTGCGAGGCAATCGGGATTGCACGGCACCGGGATCAGATCATCCGGCTCGAATACTTTGGTCTGTTCGAGGATGCGGCGTCGCACCTCGGTCAGCGTGAGGCGATCGCGCGCAGGGTCGTAGTTTTCGAGGCGCCCTGCAGCCTGGATCGGCTGGAAGGTCACGCCGCGCACGCACGGCTGCGTGAGCGCGAACTCGATGATCTCGCCGAGTTCGTGATCGTTGAGGCCTTTCTTCACCGTCACGACGAGCGTGGTCGAGATATCGTGCTCGTTGAGACGATCAAGCGCGCGCCGGCGCACCTCGGACAGCTTCGCGCCGCGCAGTTCCTGATGCACTTCGTCGCGCAGCGAATCGAACTGCAGATACAACTCGAAGCCAGGCTCGTACTGTTTCAGACGCGCGGCGAACTCGGGCTCCTTGGCGATGCGAAGACCATTGGTGTTGACCATCAGATGGCGGATCGGCCGCGCCTTGGCCGCGTCGAGAATCGCGAAGAACTCCGGATGCAGGGTCGGTTCGCCGCCGGAAATCTGCACCACGTCGGGTTCACCCTCGTTCGCGACGACTGCATCGAGCATGCGCTCGACCGTCGCGAGATCGCGATAGTCTGGCCGATGCGGACCCGAGTCGGCATAGCAGATCGGGCAGCGCAGATTGCAGTGATCGGTGATCTCGACCAGCGACAGGCAGCTGTGCTGCATATGTTCGGGGCAGAGGCCGCAATCGTAGGGACAGCCCCAGCGCTGTTCGGTGTTGAAGCGCCGCGGCATCTCGGGCGCCTTGATGAACACTTCGCGCGACTTGCGGTAGTAGTCGACGTCGTCGGCGATCAGCACGCGCTCGCGGCCGTGCTCGGGGCACCACTTTTCGAGGTAGACCTTGTCGTCCTTGAGCAGGATTTTTGCCTCGACGCGTACGAGGCAGGTCGAACACACCGATACGGCGCTGTCGTAAAAAAGGTAGGGCCTTACCTTCGTCCCCAAGACAGTTCCCCTGCGACGCGAACGATGTCGGGCCGATAGTACGCCAATCCGACGAGGCACAGCAGCTGGATACCGGAAAACACGCCGAAGTAGACCATCGGCATCGGCTTGATGAAGTCGATGATCAAGCGGAAGGCCAGGTAGGCGATCATGAAGACGCGAAAGCAATCGCCGGGTCGCGCGCGCGCGTCGCGCACGAGCGCGAGCAGCAGCAACAGTGCGAACAAGAATGCGATCTCGTACAACTGCGTCGGATGACGCGGCACGCCATCGCCGAAATCGACGCCCCAGGGCAGACTCGTCGGATCGCCGTAAGTGTGGTCGTCGAGCCCAGCAAGAAAGCAGCCGACGCGTCCGATCGCGATGCCGACGAGCAGTGGCAGCGCAAATGCATCGCCGCTCGATTCGCGCACGCCGAGCGCGCGCTTCGCCGCCTCGACACCGACCAAGCCGCCGAGCAGCGCGCCGACGATGGTCTTGCCCTCGAGCAGATGGCGCCAGTCGGGAAAATCCGCGAACGCGTTGCGCGGATCTTCGATCCAGTAGCCGAGCTTGGCGCCGAGCGCAGCACCGACGACCGCCGCGACGGCGAGCATCAAACTCTGATCGCGATCCGCCAATGCCGGCAGCGCGAGCTGGCGGCGCTGCCAGACGAACAGCCGCACGCCGACGAAGTACGCCGAGACTTCGACCAGCGTATGTATCGCGACCGGGATCAAGCGCAGATCAATCCGGATGCGCCGCGTTCTTGTCGCGCCCGGCGCCAAGTTTCTTGTCGAGCGCGCCGAAGAGCTTCTTGAACAGGCGCGAGAGCTTGCCG
This sequence comes from uncultured Rhodanobacteraceae bacterium, assembly GCA_964509025.1. Taxonomy (GTDB): domain Bacteria; phylum Pseudomonadota; class Gammaproteobacteria; order Xanthomonadales; family Rhodanobacteraceae; genus Rudaea. The sequence continues at coordinate 23 of CAZDWH010000020.1, read as the reverse complement.
CGCTGGGTCTTGCGCAGTTTTTC
>CAZDWH010000019.1:0-24400 GCA_964509025.1 uncultured Rhodanobacteraceae bacterium | reverse complement strand
CGACACCGACTCCGCGCCCGCATAGGGCGCTGCCGCGTAGGGCGACGGGGCCGGAGAATGATTCGGCGATAACGACGAAGCTGCGGCAACCGATGGCGCAAGCTTCGACAATTTGCGCAAGCGCGTCGAGGTTCGCAGGCGCATCCGCGGAATACGCCACGGCCTTGTGGCATTGATCCGCAGGCAGTTGCGCGATGAACCAATCGAACAGCTGCGCCGAGCCGTCCAGACCCGGCAACAACAGCAGGGTCGGACGCTCCGGCGTCACCCCGAAATCGCCAACCGCTCGCTGCGATATACGCGTGCGGTCACGAGGTAGACGAGCAGCGCGGCGATCGCGGTGCAGACGAAGCACAGCGTGAGCGCGGACAGCGGCACGACGTCTCCGCGCAGCAGGCGCGTGACGGCGACTTGCTGGCCCATCAGCGGCACGGCGTACATCCACAGCTTCGGCTTGATCGGCAGCAGCGACAGCATCAGGGTCGGGATCACCGGCACGAACATCAGCAGCGAGAGATAGGTCTGCGCTTCGCGGAAGCTGCGCGCAAACGCGGCGACCATGGTCTGCAGCGAGGCGAGCAGCATCGCGAGCGGCAGCATGACGAACAGCGTAGAGAACAGGAAGCGCGCGCCGATCGTCAGCACCATGCCGATGCGTTCGGTCGGCATGAGTGTCCGGGGTACCGGGAAGGCGGGAATGGTCACAGGCACGGGGGTGACGGGGAAGGTCGCGGTCGCCATCAGCTTGCCGGCGAGGATTTGCCCGCGTGGCACCGGATTGGCGAGCAGCGGTTCGAGCGACTGGCGTTCGCGCTCGCCCGCGGTCGTGTCGATCGCGAGCGCCATGCCGCCGATGAAGGCGCCGAGGATGAAGAAGTACGGCAGCATGCCGAACATCAGGCTCGAGCGCGCCTGCGGCGTGGACTGGTCGCGCTCGGCGATGACGAGCGGCTTCATCACGTTCGGCGCGAGTCCGCGCGCGAGCAGACGCAGCGCGCCGGTGCGCTCGCCATAGCGCTCGAGCATCGCGCGCAGGCGATTGACCGAGCTGCCCGCATCGCGCTGCGATTCGTCGTAGACGATTTCGACTTGCGCGGTCTGGCCCTTGTTCCAGTCCTCGGCGTATTTCGCGGGAATGCGCAGCACCACGTCGGCGTCCTGTTCGCGCACCGCGCGCTCGGCGTCGGCGGGGCCGGGCTTGATCTCGACGCGTTGCTGTTTCAGCGCCTCGATCAGGTTCGGCGCGTGTTCGGCGCCGATCACCGGCAGCACGAGCGGGCGCTCGGCCTTGTCCAGTTCGCGCGTGACCACGGTATTGATCGACAGCACGAAGATCAGCGGCGCCATCAAGGGTCCGGTGATCAGGGTGTTGATCATCGTGCGGCGGTCGCGCAGGTTTTCGCGCACTTCTTTCAGGAAAACGATCAGGGAGGATTTCATGCTTACCTCGAGAACAACACGAAACACACGACGAAAATGGAGAGCGTGAGCAGCAGCTCGTCTTCGCGACTGCGGCGTTCGCACACGGTGCACAGCAAATGTCCGAGAGCGGATTTCATGCGGCGAGTCCCTCGTCGCTGCCGATCAGCTGCACGAAGGCGTCTTCGAGATTGGCCGCTCCGGTCTGCGCGCGTAGCGCCTCCGGCGACTCGTCGGCGACGACGCGGCCCTTGGCGATCACCACGATGCGGTCGCACAGCGCGGCGACCTCCTGCATGATGTGGCTCGAAAACAGCACGCAACGGCCTTCGCTCTTGAGTTGCTTCAGGAAGGCGCGCAGCGCGCGCGTGGCCATCACGTCGAGCCCGTTGGTCGGCTCGTCGAGGATGACGTTTTTCGGATCGTGCACGAGCGCGCGCGCGATCGCGGTCTTTACGCGCTGGCCTTGCGAAAAGCCTTCGGTGCGCCGGTCTGCGAAGTCGCCCATGTCGAGTGCGGCGATCGCGGCATCGCTGCGCGATTTGATCGTCGCTGCGTCGAGCCCTTGCAGCTGGCCGAAGTAGGCAATGTTCTCGCGCGCGGTCAGGCGCTTGTACAGCCCGCGCGCATCGGGCAGCACGCCGAGGTTGCGCCGCACCGCGAGCGGATCGGCGGCGACATCGATGCCATCGACGAGGATGCGTCCGCGTTCGGGCTGCATCAGGGTATACAGGCAGCGCAGGGTTGTGGTCTTGCCTGCGCCGTTGGGGCCGAGCAGGCCGGTGATCTCGCCGTCGCGCGCGCTGAAGCTTACTCCGTCGACTGCGACGACGCGCTTGCCGGCGCTGGTGAAGCTCTTGTGCAAGTCCTGTATCTCGATCATGGGGTTGACCCTTGGCTGATTTGCAGCCCCCTTGAGTCAAGGGGGCGAACCTCTCGCGCAGCGAGAGGTTGGGGGTTGTGGCGAATCGTGATCACGGCGCGGCTCCATTGAAGTTGATCAGTGCGGGTAGTGGGCCGAGCGCGTCGGCGCAGCTCGCATCGAGTTTTTTCGGTTCGAGTTTTTCGACGAATTCGTCGACGAGTTTGGGGATGCAGCCGCGGCCGATCACGTTGTGCCCCTGCCCCTTGGCAACGAGCAGCTTCGCGTTGGTCAGGCCTTTCATCACCTGTTCGCCATAGCGCGGCGGCGTGACCGGATCGAACTCGCCTTCGAGCACGAAGACAGGCTTGTCGGATTGGATCGGCGTGTGGAAATCGGCCGGGTGCGTGCCGTGCGGCCACACTGCGCACATCGCGCGCAGCATATCGACCAGACTGGTGCCAAGCAGGGTCGATTTTTCCTCGGGATTGTCGTGCAGCAGGTCAGCGTCCTCGGCGCACACGACCGAAGCCTGCATGCCGCCATTCATCGAGGTCGACATGTCCTGCTGCAGCAACTGCGTCTGTCCGGCAAGCGGTGCGTAGTTGCCTTTCAGGCCTTCCGCGATCGACAGGGGCAGCAGCGCGGCGCTTTCGGGCGCGTAAGCGAACAGGCGCACGAGGCCGGCGAGACGCTGATCGGTGAGCTTGAGCGTCGAGGCGGCGAAGGTGACCGGATCGCGAAACGCATATTCCTGTGGCTTCGCGCGCAACGCATCGCGCAACTGGTACAGCTGCGCGTACGGATCACCGAATGCCTTGGCGCATTCAGCGGACTTGCCGCACAACGCGAACTGCGCCTTGAGCGCATCTTCGAGGTTCTGCGCGAATTCCTGGCCGAACACGAGTTCGTTCGGCGCGACCGAATCGAGCACGGCGCTGCGCACGCCTTCGGGATGGCGCATCAGATATTGCTGAGCCATGCGCGTACCGTAGGACACGCCGACCAGATCGAACTGCGGCGCGCCGAGCGCCTGGCGCAGCGCTTCGAGGTCGCGTACCGCGTTCGTCGTCGTGTATTGCGCCGGATCGGAATGCGTCTGCACCTTGCTCAAGCATTGCGCGATGCGTTCACGCAGGGAGTTCGCGTCGAGGTCGCCGCGCGCGTCCGCATCGGGTTTGGCGGCCTTGTCTTTCGCGTCCTCGTCGTCGCAGCTCAGCGGATGCGATGCACCCGTGCCGCGCTGGTCGAGGAGCAGGATGTGGTGATGCTTGCGCAGGGAGCCAAGTGCGCCCGCTATCTGCGGATAGGTTTCGACCGCCGCCTGTCCCGGTCCGCCGGCGAAGAACACGATGAGATCGCTGTCGGCGCGTTCCGCCTCGCTCTTGATCAGCGCGACCTTGAGATCGATTTTGCGGCCGTCGGGTTTGTCCCAATTTTCCGGTACCGAAAACGGCGTGCAGAATGCCGCGGTGGTCGCACCGGAACGTTTCTGCGCGAGCTCGCAGGCAGCGAATTCCTGCTGCCCGAGTTTGAACGCCTTGGCGTTGACCGGAATCGCCTCAGCAGCGGGTGCCGCCTTGCGCCCATCGCCTGCGCGCGCGTGAAACTGGTTGTAGCCGAAATACGCCGCCGCGCCGAGCAGCAGCACGAGGCGGAACAGATTGCGTTTGTTCATCCTTCTTTCCCCGGTTCAAAAATCGATTCGATCGAAAGTCTGAAAAGTTTGGCGATGCGGAACGCGAGCGGCAGGCTTGGATCGTACTTGCCGGTCTCGATCGCGTTGATCGTCTGGCGCGACACGTCGAGCTTTTCGGCGAGGTCGCCCTGCGACCAGCCGCGCTCGCCGCGCAGTTCGCGCACCTTGTTGTTCATTCGCCAGCCTTGCCGCGCCGCAGCCGGCGACGCATGCCAAAAATCAGTGCCGCGATGGCGAACGTAGCGGCGATGCCACAGAACAAACCGATGGCAAACGCATCCTTGGAACGCAGGTAAGCCCAAATGGCGACGGCGCCGAAGATCAGCGCAAGCATCACGCAGCGCAGATACATCGGCATGCCGCCGTCGGCGTCGTCGCAAAGGCTGCCGCCGTACTGACGCGCCGCCCACCAGCGCGCGAGGCTGTAGGCAAACAGCATGATCGGAAACACCCAGATCAGCAGAGCCGGCGCGGCTTCGGGGGGCAAGGTCTTGGTGACGCTGAGAAATCCGCCGACCAGGCTGAACACGCTGACCACCGCGCTCGCGGCGCCGAGGCCGATCAGATGCGTGCGCTGTTCGAGTTCATCGCTTTGCCAGATGCGCCGGCCGAGCAGCCAGACGACATACAGCAGGGGCAATACCGGAAGCAGCGAATAGACGAGGCGCAGCATGGTGTCGTCCGCGCGGCGTGCCAGGGGCAGCAGGGCGATGACCAGCACGACGTATACCGACATCGCGGCGAATACGCGTGTCTCGTACTGGGTATTGGAAAGCCGAGGCATTGAAGATTCCCGTTGCGCTGCAGACGGACGGCATGTCAAGTCTGCTTGACATGCGCATCTTGCGCCGGGGTCGCGGCAATGTCAAGCGTCCTTTACATGCTGACGCGCGTGCGTGGCGCTCAGCGCGACGAGACGTATTTCTCGCGACGGGTGAGGTGGTGCGTTTGCGAACTGCCGGGGGCGCACCGCCGAACGCCCGGAGCAGGATGCGCAGGGCGGGGCTTCTCGGCGAGGTCTGGATGACCGAGCTTAGAAGCTGCACATATCGGCGCCGGTGTGGTTAGCGCGACGAGACGTACTTCTCGCGCCGGGTGAGGTGGTGCGTTTGCGAACTGCCGGGGCAGTTCTCGCACCGCCGAACGCCCGGAGCAGGATGCGCAGGGCGGGGCTTCTTGGCGAGGTCTGGATGACCGAGCTTAGAAGCTGCACATATCCGGCGCCGGTGTGGTTAGCGCGACGAGACGTACTTCTCGCGCCGGATATGCGGAATCGCCAGACCTTTGTCCTTGAGCAGCGTAAAGGCCTGGTCGACCATATTCGGATTGCCGCAGAGGTAGGCGATGTCGGTGTCGGGACTCGGCTGCAACTCCTCCAGCGCGACCTGCACATGCCCGCGACGATCGTGCGCACGCGGATGCGTGCGCGCCTCGCGCGAGAAACATGCGTAAAAGTGGAATTGTGGATTTTCGCTTGCGAACGCCTCGAATTCGTCGCCGTAGAGCAGCTCGCCCGAGTTGCGCGCACCATAGACCAGTGCGACTTCGACATTGCGCTTGGCGAATAGCGCCTTGAACTGCGGCAGCATCGCGCGATACGGCGTTACGCCGGTGCCGGTCGCGACGAGTAGGTAACGCTTGTTCGTGTCGGCGTCCATCAGGCAGAAGCGCCCATACGGGCCACTGCCGTCGACGCTGTCGCCTTCCTTCAGATGTCCGAGCAGGTCGGTCGCGGCGCCGCCTTCGACATAGGACACCGCCATCTCGATGCGCGACACCGGCGCACCGTCGCCATTGCCGAGCGTGGCGACCGAGTAGCTGCGCTTCGTCGGCTTGCCGTCGGCATAGTTGAAATGGATCTGCACGAACTGACCCGGAATGAACGCGAACGGGGCGCCATCGGCGCGTTCGAACGCCATGTGGCGCACGCTCGGTGCGAGCATGCGGCTTTCGGCAAGGCGGAGGGCAAAGTGATCGGCCACGGGAAATCAATGCGGTGAAAGGCTGGATATACTAGCGGTTCGGCCCCACTAACGCAGCCCAAGGGTGTGCAAAGTCGCACCACCCCGGGCCGCCGCCACGTTCCAAGAGACCCCATGAGTAGTCCCACCACCCCGCTTCCCGCACTCGAAGTTTCCGATCTGCGCAAGACTTATCCCAACGGCGTCGAGGCGCTCAAGGGCATCTCCCTCAGCGTGCAGCCGGGCGATTTCTACGCCCTGCTCGGGCCGAACGGCGCGGGCAAGTCGACCCTGATCGGCGTCGTGTCCTCGCTGGTCAACGCGACCTCGGGCGAGGTGCGCGTGTTCGGCATTCCGATTCGCTCGCAGCGCAGCGCCGCAATGCGCTTCATTGGACTTGTGCCGCAGGAAATCAATTTCAACCTGTTCGAGCAGCCGTTCCAGATCTGCGTCAATCAGGCCGGTTTCTACGGCGTGCCGCGCGCGATCGCATCGGTGCGCGCAGAGAAATATCTCAAACAGCTTGGTTTGTGGGACAAAGCTTTCGACGTGACGCGCACGCTGTCGGGCGGCATGAAGCGCCGCCTGATGATCGCGCGCGCGATGATGAACGAGCCGAAGCTGTTGATCCTCGACGAGCCGACCGCGGGCGTCGATATCGAGATTCGGCGCTCGATGTGGAAATTCATCGAAGGCATCAATGCGGCTGGCACGACGGTGATCCTCACGACGCATTATCTCGAGGAAGCCGAGCAGCTCTGCCGCAACATCACGATCATCGACAAGGGCCGCGTCATCGAGAATACGGCGATGAAGAGCCTGCTGGCCAAGCTCGATGTCGAGACCTTCGTATTCGATCTGAGCCAGGTTTGCGCCGATCTACCGACCGTCGATGGCGTGAAACTGACGCGCATCGACGACCACACGATCGAGGCGGAAATGTCGCGTGCGCACGATCTGAACTCGTTGTTCGCTGCGCTGAGCGCGCGCGGAATCACGGTGACCTCGATGCGCAACAAGGCGAATCGCCTTGAAGAACTGTTTGTGCGCCTCATCGAAACCGGAAAGGCCGCGCAGGAGGCCACAGCATGAATATGACCGGGACTGCCGCAAGCAAAGATAATCGGAGTTGCGCGCTGCGCGCGCAACGATCCTTGATGTCGGTCGAGGGCAATCTCGGCGATGGCGCGAAGGAGGCCGCATGAGCGCTCAAATGACTCCGGCGCAGGCGAACCTGATAGCGCTCGGCACGATCACGCGCCGCGAAGTCGTGCGCATCCTGCGCATCTGGTCGCAGACCCTGCTGCCGCCGGCGATCACGATGACGCTGTACTTTTTGATTTTCGGCAAACTGATCGGCAGCCGCATCGGCACGATTGCAACCGATCAAAGCGGCGCCGGTATTTCCTACATCGAATACATCGCGCCGGGCTTGATCATGATGAGCGTGATCCAGAACGCCTACGGCAATATCACGAGTTCGTTCTTCGGCGCCAAGTTCCAGCGCTTCGTCGAGGAGATGCTGGTCTCGCCGATGCCGAGCTGGACGATCCTCGCCGGCTATGTCTCAGGCGCGGTGCTGCGCGGCCTGATGGTCGGCGTGATCGTGCTCGGGATTTCTCTATTTTTCAGCAAAATCCACTTGTACCATCCGCTCGTCACGCTGACGACCTTCCTGCTCGCGGCGATGATCTTCGCCCTGCTCGGCTTCATCAATGCGATCTATGCGAAGAAGTTCGACGATATCGCGATCATCCCGACGTTCGTGCTGACGCCGCTGACCTATCTCGGCGGCGTGTTCTACAACGTTGCCGCGCTGCCGTCGCCGTGGAAGGAGATCTCGCATCTCAATCCGATCCTGTACATGGTCAACGCATTCCGTTACGGCCTGCTTGGCGTGAGCGAGGTGGACCTGACCTGGGCCTATGTCGTCATGTTCGCGTTCGTGCTCGGCCTCGGCGCGCTGTGCCTCAATCTGTTGCATCGCGGAGTCGGTCTGCGTTCCTGAATTCGTTCGTGTCTTTCAATCTGGGGAGAAGTTTGAATGTTGCATAGATGGCTGATTGTCGCAGCGCTCATGTTCGCTGTGCCCGCGCTCGCACAGGACGCAGCACCCGCGAAGAAGGATGAGGTGCAGCGATTCATCGAGTCGCTGCACTTCCAGACCGGCAAGGTCGCCGTGTCGGGCGCGCATGCGACGTTGAACCTCAGCCCCGACTTCCGCTTCCTCGATGCGCACGACGCGCAGCGCGTGCTCGAACAACTCTGGGGCAATCCGCCGGACAGCGACGTACTCGGCATGCTCGTGCCAACGTCGAAATCGCTTGCCGACAAAGAGTCTTGGGCCGTGGTCATCACCTATGTCGCCGACGGTTATGTGTCCGATGCCGACGCGGCGAAGGCCGACTACGCGAAGATACTCAAGGACATGCAGGAAGCATCGCACGACGAGAACGCCGAGCGCACCAAGCGTGGCTATCCCGCGGTCGAGATCGTCGGTTGGGCAACGCCGCCGCACTATGATTCCGCGACCAACAAGATCTATTGGGCCAAGGAACTCGATTTCACCGGCTCGCACGGGCACACGCTCAATTACGACATCCGCGTGCTCGGCCGCAGCGGATATCTGAGCCTCAATGCCGTCGCCGGCATGAATCAGCTCGAAACCGTGCAGGCGCAGATGCCGAACGTGCTCGCAATGACCGAGTTCGATCAAGGCCAGCGTTACACGGATTTCAACGCATCGACCGACAAGGTCGCGGCCTATGGCATCGGCGCGCTGGTTGCGGGCGCGATCGCGGCGAAAGCCGGGTTGTTCGCGAAATTGCTCGCGCTCCTCATCGCGGCGAAGAAACTGGTATTCGTCGGCATCGCGGCGATCGGCGCGGGGATTGCGAAATTTTTCAAGCGCAAGTCGGATTGAACGCCAAGTGAGGCGAGGAGGTGATATGCGCAAGCTATGGCTGATTTGCAGCATGCTCGGAACGGTTGACTGCGCGGTGGCGGCGAGCGACCCGGCGCCGCCACCCGAACCACAAGGCCTGCGTGAACTCGCGCAGGAAATCAGTGCCGACGAATTGCATGACACGATCGCCAGGCTCGTCGGTTTCGGCACGCGCCATACGCTGTCCGATGTGAAGTCCGACAAGCGAGGTATCGGCGCCGCACGCCGCTGGGCCAAGGCGCGCCTGGAGGCGATCAGCAAGGATTGCGGCGGCTGTCTCGAGATCGTCACGCCAGCACAGAGCTTCACCGGCAAGCGCATCCCGCAGCCTGTGGAAGTCATGGATGTCGTCGCGATTCAGCGCGGCAGTTCCGATCCGAATCGCGTGCTCGCGATCACCGGGCATATCGACTCGCGCGTGACCGACCCGATGAACGCGAAGAGCGACGCACCCGGCGCGAACGACGATGGTTCGGGCACCGCGGCCGTGATCGAGGCCGCACGCGTGCTGTCCAAGCGCAAGTTCGCCGCAACGATCGTCTACGGCGTGCTCTCGGGCGAGGAGCAGGGCCTCTATGGCGGCAAAGTGCTGGCCGACTACGCGAAGGAAAAAGGCTGGCGGGTCGAGGCCGATCTCAACAACGATATCGTCGGCAATACACAAGGGCTCGATGGCGTCGTCGACAATACGACGGTGCGCGTGTTTTCCGAAGGCACCAAGAGCACCGAAACGGCGGAGCAGGCGAAAGATCGGCACTATCATGGCGGCGAAGTCGACGCGCCATCGCGCAATATCGCGCGCCTCATCGCCGACCTCGCCGACACGCAGCTGACGAATTTCCATGTGCGCTTGGTCTATCGCACCGACCGTTACGGCCGCGGCGGCGACCAGGTGCCGTTTCTCGAAGCGGGATTCCCTGCCGTGCGTCTGACCGAAGCGCATGAGAATTACACGCGCCAGCATCAGGATCTGCGTACCGAGAAGGGCATCAAGTACGGCGATACGCTCGACGGTGTCGACTTCGCCTATCTCGCGCAGGTGACCCGACTCAACGCGATCGCACTCGCGACGCTTGCGAACGCGCCCGCGCCGCCCGCCGGCGTCGATATCGAAGGCGCGGTGTCGGCCGATACGACGATCCATTGGCAGCCTGCGGCCGGTGCCGTCGGCTATCGCGTCTGGTGGCGCGACACGACCGCACCGCAGTGGCAGCACAGCCAGTGGGTCGGCGATGCGAACAAGGCGACGCTCAAGAATATCGTCGTCGACGATGCATTCTTCGGCGTCAGCGCAGTGTCGAAGGACGGTTATGCCAGCCCGGTGGTGTTCGCGGGCGCCGCGGGCGCGTTTTTCGAAGCGCCGGGCAAGCCGAAGTAATCAATCGCACTTCGCGCCGTCGCCATCGGACTCGCATTGCGGCGGAAAGCCGTGCGCACGCCAGTAGTCGAGGATGTGCGCGTCGCGCAAGAAATCCTGGAATTCCGGGATGCGTCGCATGTGCGAGTACTCGGGCTGCCACAGCGAGAGGAAATAGCTGGGAAAGCCTTCGCGCAGCATGATTTCGATGCGTGCGAATGCCGCGCGCGCGTCGAAGCCGGGCTGTTGCCAGCGCAGGAAATTGTAGCGGCCGAGCTCGCGCTCGGATGCCTCGATCAGCGGCAGCACTTCTGCCCAGCGGGCGGGGTCGGCACGGGTGCGCGAGATCGCGATATACGATTCGCGATATCCGTGCTCCGCAGGAATACGCTCTGCTATCGCGGCCGCTGCGGTGTAGTCGTGGCGCCAGAATGCGTTGTACCAGGCAGCGTAGACACCGAGCTGTGGCATCGCCGCATCGAGCTTGAACGCCGTGTCGAGCACGCGCTTGGCTTCGTCGTGCCGGCCAAGCGTGTCGTACAGTCGGGCCAGGATCATCTGCGTCGGTGGCAGTAGCGGATCGGTGTGCGCGGCGGCTTCTGCCTCGCCTAGCGCTTCGGCGAGGTAGCCGATGCCGCCGAGCCGGTAGGCGTAGGTACTGCGCAGTCTGACGTCGGCCGGCGCGAGCGCGATGGCCCGCTTCAATTCGGTTAGACAGGTGTTCCAGTCCATGCGGCGACACGCGAAGGTGCCGCGTGCCTCGTGTGCGTCGGCATTGCCTGGATCGAGCTCGAGCGCGCGTGCTGCATTGCGTTCGGCCTCTTCGATCGCGCCAGGGAGCGGCGCCTGGGTGCGCGGATCGCGCCATCCCGCCAGCACGCGCGCCAGGTAGCCTGACGCCATCGCGCCGTTAGGCGTACGCGCGACCAGTTCGCGCAGCCGGGCGAGCGCGGCCTCCTGCCGTGGCCGGCTCAGCGCGCTATTGAGCGTCACCTCGGGCGACTCCAGGATGGCGCGCAGTTCCATGTACTCGCGGTATTGCGCTAGGTCGATCTTGATTTCGTGCGGTGTCGCGGACAGACCCAGTCGAGCCGCTAGCGCAGCGCTGACCGCTTGCGCGATCTCGCGCTGGATCGCGAATACATCAGCGAGTTTGCGTTCGTAGTCCTGCGCCCATAGCGTGCGGCCGGACGGCGTCTCGATCAGACTCAGGTCGATGCGCAACGTATCGCCCGCCTCACGCAGGCTGCCTTCGAGCGCATGCGTGGTGCCGGCGCGCTGTGCGAGTTGCGGCGGATCGAGGTGCTGCTCCTGCGCCAGCCGCGCCGAAGTGCTCGATATCACGCGCAGACCTTCGGCACGCGCCAGGCGCGTGATCAACTCTTCGGACAAACCGTCGGCCAGCACGGATTCGTCATGGCCACCGCCGACCGCGCGCAGCGGCAGCACGATGAGCGTCGGAGCCGGAGCTGCGCCGCCGGTCGGTGATGGCGGCCGCTCGGTTCTGCGCGACGTGTAGATTAGCGCGGCGATCAGCGCAAACGCCGCCGGCAGGATCAGCCATAAGCCGCGTCGAATGGCACGCGGCGGTGCGGGTGCAAGCTCTTTGCTCACCGCAGCGACTGACTCGCTGATCACTGGTCGTTGCGCAGCCGCAGCGGATTCGGCGATTTCCGGTTTGGAGTTTGGCGCGGTTTCGGGAGCGACGATGTGCGGCGGCTCCGGAGAAGTGCGCTGCGCGCTGAACCGCACCATGGCATCGAAGCGATAGCCGATGCCGTGCAAGGTGTGCAGATAGCGCGTCGACTCCGCCGTTTCGCCGAGCGCGTGGCGGATCAGCGTGATCACGCGGTTGAGCACGCCGGGGGTTACATGGCGATGGCCCCAGACCGCATCGAGAATCTCGTCGCGCGCAAATGCGCGTCCGGGCTGCCGGGCGAGCAGTGCGAGCACAGCGAATGCCTTGGGCTCGAGTGGCATTTCGCTGCCGGCTACGAGCAAGCGGCGTCCGGCGAGGTCGATCTCGACCTGATCGAATGCGATCCAGCCGGTCGCGTCTTCCGTCATCGCCATCCTCGCGTGCGTGAAGTGATAAACGTAATTAAATCAATGCAATAGAAAGCGTGCCGAACGAACCCAAGCTTTTCCCAAGCATTTGCCCGCCGCGCTCCAATCAATTCAGCGTGGTGCCCTCAAGCATTACAGGCGGCATCGCACGACAGTGTGCGCAACCGATGCAAACCCGCATCGGCCCGCTCAAAGGATGTGCGCACTACCCGGATTCTAACGCGCGACCTGGCAGTCCCGATGTAATCGGGCCGCATCGTTCGCGAACACATCCAGTGAGAGCCCTGATATCTCGCCCACCACTATCCACGAAGGAATCGCCATGAACGCCAAGACTCTTGCCATCGCCATCACCACTGCAGTCGTTGCCGTTGCCACCCATGCATACGCTGGGGAATCCGCGCTCTCCACTATCGCTGTGCGCGCCGATGCGCCGCTGGTCGTCGAGTGCTGCGACGAACGCCTCCCGACCATCAAGGATGTCGGCGAACTGCTCGACAGCAACAATGGCGGCTACGTCTACGCGCAGCGTGAACGCGTGGCGCACACGGCGCATCGCGAATGCATGCGCGGCGCCGCGCGCATCGTCTTCGTGCGCGATTCCGCGACCATGCCGGCCTCGCTGGCGCTGGCGGAAGTCCGGAAGTAGCGCCTCGCGCTGTTTCCAGGACAGTCAAGCGTGCGGACTGGCCTCAGCCTGGCAGCCCGAAAAACGTCCGCGCCGCTGCGGCAGAGTTCGCGGCGGTGAGCGCGACATCCTCGCCGCGGTCGCGTGCGACTTCGGCGCAGATATGCGCGAGGTACATCGGCTCGTTGCGCCGATGCGAAGGCTGCGGCCGCACCGTGCGCGGCAGCAGGTACGGCGCATCGGTCTCGAGCAGCAGGCGTTCGCCCGGGATGCTTTTGACAAGTTCGCGCAGATGCGTGCCGCGGCGCTCGTCGCAGATCCAGCCGGTGATGCCGATGTACCAGTCGCGGTCGAGATAGTCGAACAATTCGTTCCGCTCGCCGGTAAAGCAATGCACCACGGCGCGGCCGATGCGCCCCTTGATGCTGTCCATGCAGGCGATGAAGTCGGCGTGCGCGTCGCGTTGGTGCAGGAACAGCGGCTTGCCGCATGCCGCCGCGAGTTCGAGCTGGCGCTCGAACGCAAATAGCTGCGCCGCGCGTGGGGAAAAGTTGCGATGGTAGTCGAGGCCGGTTTCGCCGACCGCGACGACTTCGCGCTGCATGTGCAGCTCGCGCAGCAGCGTTTCCGCATCGGCGTCGAACTCGCTGGCGTGATGCGGGTGCACGCCTGCGGTCGCGTACAACGCCGCGTGCGTGCGCGCGAGCGCGAGCGCGTCGCGGCTGCCCTGCGCGCTGGCGCCGGTGACGACGAGTTGGGCCACGCCATGCAAGTACGCGCGTTCGAGCACGGCGTCGAAGTCGTGGCGGAACGATTCGTGGGTCAGGTTGGCGCCGATGTCAACAAGCTGCATGGTTCTGCGTTGAGCCCAGTGTGGCGAACCGCGGATTATCGCAGAGCGTCTCGTGCAGAGGCGACCTCAGGCCGGTTCGTGGCCGCTGTTCAATCAGGGTTAATCGCCACGCAACAGGCTTGTGTCTACAATCATGGGAACCTATCTCAAAACGTAGCGAGCGAAGGGAGTTCGCGCGACGGCGGAGCGCAGGAACCGGAGTGTACAGTCGAGTACATGAGGATTCCTCGGTCGACAGAGCGGCACATCCCTGTGCCCTCCCGGTCCGAGCACCGCCGGCGCGCGAAATGACGAGCGCAGTAGTTTTGAGATAGGTTCTACCGACAACCCCCCAAGGAGCGCGTCTATGTCATCCCTGTCTCGACTTCTTTCCGGCGCAGCCTGGCTTGCGCTGGCGACCTCACCGGCGCTGGCGGCCGATCGCGGCGCGCTGCCGGAGGGTAGCGTGCGCCTCGCCGTGCAGTCCGAGCAGGCGCGGCAGGCGCAGAAACTCGCCGCGCCGGCCGCGACGCAGGGCACGGCGAAGGAGCTGATCTCGAACGCCTCGCGTGCGTATCCGGCGGGCTGCCTCTCCGACATCCTGCCGCAGACCGTGAACAGCCTGCCGTCGACGCCGAGCGGCACGCTCTTCGGCGGCACAGTGACGCTGTATGCGGTGAACACGGCAGACAACACCAAGATCTACACCGAAGACGTGACGATCACGATTTTCCGCGTGCCGTGCTCGTCGAGCGGCAGCAAGCCGGCTTACAACCCCGATGGCGGCCCGGTGGCGGTGACCCTGATGCGCATCCAGCGCCAGGCGCAGTACGACCACGACGCCAAGTACTATCCGACCTTCCCCGGCGTGCGCGTCGCGCAGGGTTCGATTGGCTTCGACAATGTGAATTTTCTCGACTACGTGCGCATCGCGCCCGAACCGAACACGGTCGTGTCCGACACGCTGATCGATTCCTCGGTGATCGACAGCACGACCTTTGTGATCGAGAACTACCCGTACGCGAATACCGGCTTCTTCGCCTTCAACGAGGCTTTCAACATCCGCTTCGACAATTTCATCTCGGGCGGCACGCACCAGTACACGTTCAGTGTCCCGGCCTACAGCCCGACGCAAGGCACCTATCCGGCCGCGTTCGCTCCGCTGCCGATCAATGGCTATCTGACCGGCTCGTGGTACGACCCGACCCACGGCGGCGAGGGCATCCTGACCCAGGTGTTCGACATCGACGGCAAGAACCGCCTCCTCGCCATTACCTGGTATACCTTCGATAACACGGGCACGCCGTTCTGGCTGGCTGCGTCGAAGGCGTTCCCGATCGGTACGACTTCGCTCACGGGCATCCCGGTGACCTACCGCACCGGCGGCGGCTTCGCTGGAAATTTCACTGCACCCATTCCACAGCCATCGTGGGGCACGATGAGCGTGCAGTTCTCCGACTGCAATCACATGGTCTTCAGTTTCAGCGGCACCGGACCGTCGGCCGGGCCGAGCGGAAGCGGAGCCAAGACCTGGCAGCGTATCGGCGGCATCAACAGCCTCGCCTGCGAGTAATGATAGGGAACGCGTAAGCCATGCGTCGCGCGGCGTTCGGTGCACTGTTTGCGCTGGTCGCCGCGCCCGCTGTCGCGGCGACCGCGCCGCACAGCTACCCGCCGAGTTGTTTCGCCGATGGCCTGCCGCTCGGGCAGGCCGCGCGCGATCCGCATGCGGGCACGCTGCCGCTCACGCTGCACGGCGACTTCAACGCCTGCTTCGTCAATCCCGCGGCACCGAACTACGCGACCGCGCAGCAGGAGTGCCATTACTCGGAGACGGTCGCGATCAGCGTGTTCCGCGTGCCGTGCAGCGGCGGCAAGTCCGCGACCCTGGTCGAGATCGATCGAGCGTCCGGGATGAACGGCAACACCGACCTGTACCCGACGTTTCCGGGCGTCTGGGCGCAGCAGAGCGTTGTCGTCGCGTATCTTCGTCTCGCCGCCGATCCGAATACCAGCCTGAGTCAGGCTTTCGTCAACGGGCCGGTGTACCGCAGCAGCGTCTACACGCTCGAGAATTTCACAAGCGGTCCGGTATTCGACTACAACCTGCCGTTCACCCTGACGATCGACAACAACACCGGGCGCGCGCTGCAGTTCGCGCTCGACTCTTACAATCCCGCGGACTACGGTGCCACCGCCATGCCGATCAGCGGATATCTCACGGGCTCGTGGTACGACTCGACGCACAGCGGCGAAGGCATCCTCACGCAGGTGTTCGACAGCGGTGACGGTAGCACGCGCATCTTCGCCGCGACCTGGTATACCTATGACGCCTTCGGCGCACCGTACTGGATCGTCGCGCAGGCCAGCTTCCCCATCGGCGCGACGCATGTCGACAACGTGCCGGTGCAGTACAACAGCGGCGGCGGGTTTGCCGGCAACTTCGCCGGGGTGACACGCAATCCCTGGGGCACGATGAATTTCAGTTTCCCCGACTGCAACACCATGAGCTTCAGCTACGCGAGCGGTAGCGGCATCCCCGGTAACGCGCCGCAGGGTAGCGGCACGCGTACATGGAAGCGCATCGGCACGATCAACAACCTCGGCTGCCAGTAACTACACGGCAGGCAGCGCATCGATGCGCGCGTTCCAGCGCTGCTTGTCGGCGGCGGGCAGGAACGAGGCGTCAATCGAATTGCGCGCGAGCTGCACGAGATCGGCCTTGGATAAATTCAGCCCGCGCGCGCAGGCGAGGTAGTTCGCGCCGACATAGCCGCCGAAATAGGCCGGGTCGTCCGAGTTGATCATCACCTTCACGCCGCGATCGAGCAGGCGCTTGAGATTGTGATCCTCGATGCGCGGGTACACGCACAGTTTGACGTTCGACAACGGGCACACGGTCAGCGGAACGCGCTCGCGCGCGAGGCGCTCGACCAGGGCGGGATCTTCCTCGCAACGCACGCCATGATCGATGCGCGACACTTTCAATAAATCGAGCGCCTCGACGATGTATTGCGGCGGGCCTTCCTCGCCCGCATGCGCGACCGCGAGCAAGCCTTCCGCACGCGCGCGATCGAACACCTCCTTGAATTTCGACGGCGGATGTCCGCGCTCGGACGAGTCGAGTCCCACCGCGACAAACGCATCCTTGTATGGCAGCGCCTGCTCGAGCGTGCGCATCGCCGCCTCGGCGGAGAGGTGGCGCAGAAAACACAGGATCAACCGATGCGTGATGCCGAATTCCCTCTCGCCGTTGGCGAGCGCGCGGCGGATGCCGTTGAGCGCCGTCTCGAACGCGATCCCGCGGTCGGTATGCGTCTGCGGATCGAAAAAAATCTCCACATGCACGACACCATCGGCGCGCGCGCGGCGCAGATAGGCCATCGTCAGCGCGTGAAAATCGTCCTCGTCGCGCAGCACGTCGGCGCCGGCGTAGTACAGATCGAGAAACGACTGCAGGTCGGAAAAATTGTAGGCGGCGCGCAGCGCCTCGACGTTCGGATATTTGAGTGTCACGCCGTGCTTGCGCGCGAGCGCGAAGGTCAGCTCGGGTTCGAGCGTGCCCTCGATATGCAGGTGCAGCTCGGCCTTCGGTAGTTGGCGGATCAGTTCCGCGAGCGCGGCGTCATTCATCGATTTTCCCCACGAAACACTTGCAAGCCCAGCCGGTTTTGTACACAGTGGGATGACGCAAAGCAAACGATTGATGGCGCAAGGAACCGCTGAAGAAGCGTAGCGAGCGCGCGCAGGAACCGGAGTGTACAGTCGAGTACATGAGGATTCCGAGCACGACCGGCACGCAAGATGCCGAGCGCAGTAGCTTGTTCAGTGGTTCCCAATGGGCGCCGTGGGAAAGGGTATGGGAAAGCTCACGACACATGTGCTCGATACGGCCGCCGGCATTCCGGCGCGCGGGATGCGCATTGATCTGCATCGCATCGCCAACGACGGCAGCGCCGTGCTGCTGACGACGCACAACACCAATGCCGACGGTCGTGTGTCGAGCCCGCTGCTGCAGGGGCGCAAGCTGCGTGCCGGACGTTACACGCTGACCTTCCACGTGGCAGCGTACTTCCGCGCCAACGGCTTCGACCTGCCGGCTCCGGCGTTCCTCGACGACGTGGTGATCCGCTTCGGCATCGCCGACGCGGGCGCGCACTATCACGTGCCGCTACTGGTCTCGCCGTGGAGTTACTCCACCTATCGCGGCAGTTGATGCGATGATCGACTCCAGCAACAACGCGATCCGTTTCATCCTCGACGGCGAGTGCGTCGAAGTACGCGACGCAAGCGCCACCACGACCGTGCTCGAATGGCTGCGTGAGCATCGTGGCCGCTGCGGCACGAAGGAAGGCTGCGCCGAGGGCGACTGCGGTGCCTGCACCGTGGTCGTCGGCGAACCTGAGGGAAGCGGCGACGGCGCGTGCATGCGCTATCGCGCGATCAATTCCTGCATCCGCTTTCTGCCGACGCTCGATGGCAAGGAACTCGTCACGGTCGAGAGCCTCGCCGACGGCGACAGCCTGCATCCGGTGCAGCAGGCGATGGTCGATCAGCATGCCTCGCAGTGTGGCTTCTGCACGCCGGGTTTTGTGATGAGCCTGTTCGCGTTGTATCAGCAGAAAAAAAACGCGTCGCGCGACGAAGTCGTCGAAGCGCTCGCCGGCAATCTGTGCCGTTGCACGGGTTATCGACCGATCATCGATGCGGGTTGCACGATGGACGGCTACGCCGCGCCGATACGGTGGTCGCGTGCGCAAGCGCAGGCGCGCTCGCACGCGGACGCGTTGCGCGCGATCCAGCGCGACGGCGCATTGGTGTTGCCGGGCTTCATCGCACCGCGCAGCGTGGATGAACTTGCGGCCGCCTACGCACGCGCGCCCGATTCGCTACTGCTCGCGGGCGGCACCGATATCGGCCTGTGGGTGACCAAGCATCTGCGCGAGCTGCCGCCGCTGATCTATCTCGGTGAAGTCGCCGAGTTGCAGCGCGTCGACACGCGCGACGGCGCACTGCGCATCGGCGCGGCGGTTTCGTTGACCGATGGTTGGGATGCCATCGTTGCGGCGCATCCCGCGCTGGCAGAACTCGCGCAGCGCTTCGCTTCGCCGCCGGTGCGCAACTCCGGCACGCTGGTCGGCAATATCGCGAATGGTTCGCCGATCGGTGACGCGATGCCAGTCTTGATGTCGCTCGGTGCGACCATCGAACTGCGCAAGGGCGACGCGACACGCACGCTGCCGCTCGAAGCGTTGTACCTCGACTATATGAAGAAGGATCTCGCGCGCGGCGAATTTGTTGTCGCGGTGACGGTGCCCGCAGCGCGCAAGAATGTGAAGCTCGCAAGCTACAAGCTCTCGAAACGCATCGATCAGGACATTTCCGCAGTGTGCGCGGCCTTCGCGTTCGAGCTTGATGGCGATCGCGTGCGCGAAGCGCGCATCGCTTATGGCGGCATGGCCGCGATTCCCGCGCGCGCGAAGCATGCGGAAGCCGTATTGCGCGATCAGCCATGGAATGCCACGACGATTGATCGCGCCTGCGCCGCGCTCGCGCAGGATTTCAAGCCGTTGAGCGATATGCGCGCGAGTGCCGACTATCGCCTCGCCGGCGCGCAGAACCTGCTGCGCCGCTTCTGGGTCGAACATAGCGACGCGAAGGCGACGCTGCGTACGCAGGATGCCGAGGTTTCGGCATGAATGATCTTTCGACCGGCACCAATGTCCCGCTCGGCGCGCTGATCGGCGAACCGATTCGTCACGAGAGCGCGCATCTGCATGTCAGCGGCCGCGCGCTTTATGCCGACGATATCGCGCTGCCGGCGCAGACGCTGCACGCCGCATTCGGCATCAGTCGTATCGCGCACGGGCGCATCAAGTCGATCGATCTGTCGGCGGTGCTCGCTTCGCCCGGCGTCGTTGCGGTTGCGCTTGCTGCCGACGTGCCCGGAGAGAACAACTACGGCGGCATCGTGCACGACGATCCGATCTTCGCCGACGGACTGGTGCAGTACGCGGGCCAGCCACTGTTCGTGGTTGCGGCGACGAGCTATAACGCCGCGCGCCGCGCCGCAGCGAAGGCCAGGGTCGAATACGAGGAACTGCCGGCCATTCTAAGCATCCGCGACGCGCTCGCGGCCGAAAGCTATGTGATCCCGAGTCAGCTGCTCGTGCGCGGTCGCGCGCGCGAGGCGCTCGCGCAGGCGCCGCATCGTCTGCAGGGCACGATGGAAGTCGGCGGGCAGGATCATTTCTATCTCGAGGGCCATATCGCGATCGCGCTGCCGCAGGACGATGGCGCGATGCACGTGATCTCCTCGACCCAGCATCC
Source organism: uncultured Rhodanobacteraceae bacterium (assembly GCA_964509025.1). GTDB lineage: Bacteria > Pseudomonadota > Gammaproteobacteria > Xanthomonadales > Rhodanobacteraceae > Rudaea. Next base: position 4,301 of record CAZDWH010000019.1, on the reverse strand, counting down.
GAGCGAAGTGCAGCACACGATCGCGCATGCGCTCGGCCTGCCGAATCATTCGGTCGTCGTGCAATGCCGGCGCATGGGCGGCGGCTTCGGCGGCAAGGAGTCGCAACCCGCGCTGATTGCCTGCGCCGCGGCGATCCTCGCGCGCAAGGCCGGTCGGCCAGTGAAACTGCGCCTCGATCGCGACGCCGATATGCTGATCACCGGCAAGCGTCATGCCTTCATCAGCGACTACGACGTCGGCTTCGACGACGGCGGTCGCATCACCGCGCTCGCGCTGATGCTCGCCTCGAACTGCGGCTACTCCGCCGACCTGTCCGGGCCGGTCAACGACCGCGCGATCTGTCACGTCGACAACGCTTACTTCATCGAGCATCTCGAACTCGTCTCGCATCGCTGCAAGACGCACACGGTGTCGAACACCGCATTTCGCGGCTTCGGCGGGCCGCAGGGCATGCTCGTGATCGAGCAGATCGTCGACGAGATCGCGCGCACGCTCGGCATGGACCCGCTCGATGTGCGTCGGCGCAATTACTACGGCGAAGCACCGCGCAATGTCACGCAATACGATCAATACGTCGAGGACAATATCCTCGAACCGATCACCGACCAACTCGAAGCGACGAGCCGCTATCGCGAACGTCGCCGCGAAATCGCCGCATGGAATGCCGCGAATGCGACGATCAAGCGCGGCATCGCGTTCACGCCGGTCAAGTTCGGCATCTCGTTCAACGCGACCGTGTTCAACCAGGCCGGTGCACTCGTACACATTTATACCGACGGCAGCGTGCTGCTCAATCACGGCGGTACCGAGATGGGGCAGGGGCTGTACACCAAGGTCGCGCAGGTCGTCGCGAACGAGTTCGGCCTGCCGCTCGCGCGCGTGCGCACGAGCGCGACCGACACCTCGAAGGTGCCGAACACCTCGGCGACCGCCGCGTCGAGCGGCGCCGATCTCAACGGCAAGGCGGCGCAGGCCGCGTGCGTGACGCTGCGCAACCGCCTCGTCGAGCATGCGTGCAAAGTTCACGGCGTCATACCGGAGCAGGTGCGCTTCGCCAATGGCGAGGTCGAGATCGGCGCGCAGCGCATGCCGTTTGCGCAGCTTGTGATGTCGGCGTACCAGGCGCGCATTTCGCTGTCGGCGGCGGGCTATTACGCGACACCGAAGCTGCACTGGGATCGCGCCAAGCTCAACGGCCGGCCGTTTTTCTATTTCGCCTATGGCGTCGCGGTGTCCGAAGTCGCGATCGATGCGCTGACTGGCGAAACGCAGCTGACGCGCATCGACATCCTGCACGATGTCGGCGAATCATTGAATCCGGCGATCGACCGCGGCCAGATCGAAGGCGGCTTCCTGCAAGGCGTCGGCTGGCTGACCAACGAAGAACTTTGGTGGAACGCGAAGGGTGAGCTGAAAACCCACGCGCCTTCGACGTACAAGATTCCGAGCGTGCGCGACTGGCCGCTGCATGCCGACGTGCGCATCCTCGAACATGAGCCGAATCGCGAAGACACGATCCATCGCTCCAAAGCCGTCGGCGAGCCGCCACTGATGCTCGCTATTTCGACCCTGCATGCGATCCGCGATGCCGTCGCCGCGTGCGGGCCGGCGGGTACGATCCCGCAGCTGCGCGCGCCGGCGACGCCAGAAGCGGTGCTCGCTGCTATCGACAATATTGGAGTTCGTCATTCCGGCAGGGACTGCCGGACTGCGAAGGTAGGATGCCGTAGCGAACAGTTGCAAAGCAACTGGCCCGCAGGGCACGCGGCAGGAGCCGCGTGTAATCCAGGCCCCAGGGATGGCAATTGAAGGATCTGGCTCGTCGCTGGCGGATGGCATCCGTGCAGTCTGGATGCCGACAATCCATACCGGCATGACGAGCTTGTGATTGGGGAATTCGTGAGCGCATATTTTTTTGACATCGCCAGCCTGCTCGGCCGCTGGCTGCATCTCATCACCGGCATCGCCTGGATCGGCGCCTCGTTCTATTTCGTTTGGCTCGACAATTCGCTGCTTGCGCCCAAGCGCAAGGAGCTGATCGACGCGGGCGTCGGTGGCGAAGTCTGGGCCGTGCACGGTGGCGGTTTCTACAATGCGCAAAAGTATAAAACCGCGCCGGCCGAGCTGCCGGAGCCGTTGCACTGGTTCTACTGGGAGGCCTACACGACCTGGCTTTCGGGCATGTTCCTTTTGTGCCTGATCTACTTCGGCCAGGCGCAGGCGTATCTGATCGATCCGGCTGTCGCGGCGCTCAGCGTGCCCGCGGCGATCGGCATCGCGCTCGCGTTTCTCGCGATCGGCTGGGTCGTCTACGACCTGCTCTGCCGCTCGTCGCTCGGCCGCAACGACAAGGCGCTCGGCGCGGTGATCTTCGTACTGCTCGGCATCGCCGCCTACACGTTGTGTCATCTCTATTCGGGTCGCGGCGCCTATATCCTGTTCGGCGCGATCATCGGCACGATCATGGTCGCTAATGTATTTTTTGTGATCATTCCGGGCCAGCGTGAAATGGTCGCGGCCAAGCGTGAAGGCCGACCACTCGATCCGGTCTACGGCCAGCGCGGCAAGCAGCGCTCGGTGCACAACACCTATTTCACGCTGCCCGTGCTGTTCGTGATGATCAGCAATCACTACGCGCTCACCTATGGCGCGCAATACAACTGGCTCGTGCTGATCGCGATGGCCTTCGCCGGCGCCGCGATCCGCGCCTGGTTCGTCGCGCGCCACAAGGCGCATGAGCGCGGGGGCAAGACCCCGATGCTGCCGCTGGCGCTGGGATTGATCGTGCTTGCCGGCGTGATCGTCGCGCTCGCGCCGCGCAGCAACGATGCGACGAAAATCGCCGCGACGCCTGCATCTACGCAGCGATTCGCCGAAGTACAAAGCATCATCAATGCCCGCTGCGTACCCTGTCACGCTGCCAAACCGGCGTTCGCAGGATTTCCCGCCGCGCCCAACGGCGTGTTGCTCGACACGCCCGAGGCGATCCTCGCGCGCACGGCGCAGATGCAGACGCAACTCTCGACCCGCGTCATGCCGATCGGCAATCTGACCAAGATGACGGAGGAGGAGCGGGCGCTGGTGCTGGCGTGGCTAGGTGCCGGTGCGCCGCGGTGATGCGGTACTGTTCATTTCACGTGCAGGAGTGCGTGTCACGTTAAGGCAATAGACATTGTTTAGAACAACCGGTTTGTGAGGACCCCCCCAACCGCAACAAGGAGTCGCTTCATGCGTATGGTTGCTGCGTTAATCGCAACGTTGATCGCTTCCGGTATTTCCAATTCCGTATCCGCCGTTACGCTCATTCCCGCGGCCAATCGCGTGGATATGGTGCACGACGCCAAGCGCGACTTGGTGTACATCACGAACGGCACTGACGTGTTGTGCTATCAGCTTGGCACTGCGACTTTGCTTCCGTCGATCAGTCTCGGCGGCAATTTGGCGGGCGTCGATTTGTCCCCCGATGGCAACACACTTGTCGTGGCGGATCAAGCAGGTTCTGCCACCGATTCGTGGGTCTATCTGATCGCACTCGATTCCCTCGCGGTGACACGCGCCTCGGTGCCGAAAGCGGCTTATGAAGGTGGCATGTTTACCGCAGTTTATGGCGCCAATAGCAACGTCTACACCACTTCAACGTTTCAGGGATCAGGATGGATTCCGTTGCGCCAATACGCGCCCGCAACGGGATCGTGGACCACGCTCGCCTCGGTGCGGCAGAACACCATGCTCTCGGCTAGCGGCGATGCGCAAACGATCGCTTTCGCTGAGTCGAATATCTCGGATGGCGAGTGGGGCCTCTACGACATTCCGACAGGCCAGATCGTGCGCCGCACTGGCTACACCGATGGCACCAGCTGGTTCAACTACGAAATCGCCACCGATCGATTCGGCACACAGTTCTCTATTCCGACCTACGGTGGCACATTCGTCTATAACAGCACCTATCAAAAGGTTGGAACGCTGGGCCAATACGCAGGGCCGCAACCCATCGGCGTTGCCTACCATCCAGTCGAGCAGATCGCCTATTTCCCATGGACAGGCAGCACGCAGGTTCGTGTTTACGACATGAATACTTTGTCGCAGACCGGCGCGTACGATTTTGGTGACACGTTCAACTCCAACGGCAACAACGCGTTTGTGCAAGGTCGCACGCGCATCTCGCGCGACGGATCGCTGTTGATGGTGACCGTGGCTGGAGGCGTCGGAATCCAGCGCCAGTACGGGCCACTGTCGGCGGGAAATTTTTCCGCCCCCACGAACAAGGGACAATCCGTCAACATCCCCCTTCCGGGCACCA
>CAZDWH010000018.1:0-25335 GCA_964509025.1 uncultured Rhodanobacteraceae bacterium | reverse complement strand
GCGGCGAGGAAGTCGAGCCGATCTACGGTGCGACTTATCTGCCGCGCAAATTCAAAATCGCGTTCGCGGTGCCGCCGGTCAACGACGTCGATGTGTTCTCGAACGATCTCGGTTTTATCGCGATCATCGAAAACAATGTGCTGCAGGGCTACAACGTCACCGTCGGCGGCGGACTCGGCGCGACACATGGCGAACCGGGCACCTATCCGCGCCTCGCCGATGTGCTCGGCTTCGTCACGCCGGACCGCGTGCAGCGCATCGCCGAAGCGGTGGTAACGACGCAGCGCGATTTCGGTGGCCGCGCCGACCGCAAGCATGCGCGCCTCAAATACACGATCGACGATCGCGGCTTCGACTGGTTCAAAAGCGAAGTCGAGCGCCGTTACGGCGCGCCGCTGCGCGACGCACGGCCGTATCGCTTCGAGCATAACGGCGACCGCTTCGGCTGGGTTGAAGGCGAACGCGATGATCAGGGCAGGGGTCGCTGGCATCTGACCCTGCGCATCGAGGCGGGGCGCGTGGCCGACCGTGGCGAACACACGCACCTCACCGCGCTGCGCAAGATCGCGCAGATTCACAACGGTAATTCGCAGCTCGGTTTCCGTCTGACACCGAACCAGAATTTGCTGATCGCGAATGTCGAACCCGAAGATCGCGCCGAAATCGACGCGATCATCACTGAGCATCATCTCGACCTGTACCAAACGGCATCGCCGCTGCGCCTCAACGCGCTCGCCTGCGTCGCGCTGCCGACCTGCGCGCTCGCGATGGCCGAGGCCGAGCGCTATCTGCCCGAATTCACCGGCAAGGTCGAAGCCTTGCTTGCGCAGCACGGCATCGCCGAAGCCAACATTCACCTGCGCATCTCGGGCTGCCCGAACGGCTGCTCGCGGCCGTATCTCGGTGAGATCGCCCTGATCGGCAAGGCGCCGGGACGCTACAACCTGCTGCTCGGCGCCGATGCGCGCGGCGAACGATTGAATCGCTTGTATCGCGAAAACATCGATGAGACCGAAATCCTCGCCACGCTCGATGGACTGTTCGGGCGCTATGCACAGGAACGCAATACAGATGAAGCATTCGGTGATTTCGTTATGCGCAAAGTTCTTTTGAATACCGTTACCTCTGCCGCCATCCATGACGGCGAAGATCAAAAAGCGACCGTCCATCGCCGCACTTCTTAACACGAGCACGGCTATTGCTATGAACCTGCCTGATCTAGTCACCGCCGCCGAAGACGCTTCCGCGCTTGCGGAGCTGAATCGCTGGCTCGAGAGCCGCAATGCGCACCAGCGCCTCGCCTGGGCGTTCGATACGCTGCCTGGCGAACATGTACTGTCGTCGAGCTTCGGCGCGCAGTCGGCCGCATTGCTGCATCTCGCCACGCGAAATCGAGCCGATTTGCCGATCGTGCTGATCGACACCGGCTACCTGTTCCCGGAAACCTATCGCTTCGTCGACCAGCTGACCGAGAAACTCGCGCTCAACCTAAAAGTATACCGGCCGCAGATCGGCGTCGCCTGGATGGAAGCGCGCCACGGCAAGCTGTGGGAAAACGGCCTCGACGGTATCGTCGAATACAACCAGCTGCGCAAGGTCGAACCGATGCGCCGCGCATTGAACGAGCTTGGCGCGCGCACCTGGATCGCGGGACTGCGCCGCGTGCAATCCGAATCGCGCAAGCAAGCCAGCGTGCTCGAACTGCGCGACGGCCGCTGGAAGCTGCACCCGCTGATCGACTGGAGCGACCGCGACATCTGGCAATACCTGAAGCAGCACGGCCTGCCCTACCACCCGCTGTGGGACCAGGGCTATGTCTCGATCGGCGATGTGCACACCACGCGCGCGCTCGAAGACGGCATGCGCGTCGAGGACACACGCTTCTTCGGGCTCAAGCGCGAGTGCGGCCTGCACTTCGACTGAAGCTTGAGTCAGCCGTCCGGCCGTTCCCAATCCGCGATCGGTCCGGGCACAACGCGGAAGATCGGATGTGCTTCAGGGCGGCGCAACTTGCGCCAGCGCTCGAACAAATCGGTGTTGCGCATTTCCAGTTTTCGCAGCAAATGCGTCCATTCGTAGTCGAGCTGGCCCGAAGTCGCCGCGATGCTCGTCGGTGAGCGCACACGCGAAAACTTGCTCGCGTCGAACGCATACCCGCGCGTGTTCGCTTCGACATGCACGCCCGCGAGGTAGGCATTGATCGCGGAACGCGGCAATGCCTGCTCTCGAAAACGCTGCAGCTGCGGATGATGCAGGTAACCGCGCGTCTCGCCGCGTAGCACGGCGCGCGCGAGCAACGCCTCACGCCATAGAGCGACCAGACCTTGCGGGTCGAGATAACGCGGATGCAAGGTCCAAAGCCGCACGGCTAGTTGCAAATGCCTTTCAAGGAGTGCGTTGCGATCACCTTGGTCCCGGCGGCGGCGGGGCGTAATTCCATTTGCCACTGTTCACTGCAGCCACAATCCGCGAACAACACGATGAAATGATCGCCATCGCGAGCGACGCGGCGCAGCGGCAGTCCCTGTATCCAACGGCTTTGGCCCGCCGGAAACTCGACTTGTCGATCGCGCAATGCGCGATAAATGCTCAACGCATCCTGCAGAGCCACATCGTCGCCGAGCTGGAAAGACTCCGCAGGGTCGCTGTCGAACACCACCGACTTGAGGTCCTCCGCCTCCATGCACCTGAGAGTGATTTTGTCGGTCGAGCACAGCAACCGATGCGCCACCGCGGCGTGCGGGCCGGTTACACTCGGCGCGAAGTCGATATACCCCGAGGCGGGGCGGAATATCGACGTGATACAAGTCGAAATTCTGCCGCCTGCATTGCGCAGCGAGGGGATGGCCGCCTTTAACGCATCGTCGCCAACGTATAGGTTTTTCCCCAACAGGCTTGTCGCCTTGGGATCAACCTGAAGTTCGTATGTCTGCCCCGCCGCTGCCGCGGTAGCAAATGCGCTGAGTAGAATTGTCAGAAAGGAGCGCATCGCCATCCCCATAGAAAACGGATGCGGAGCTTACTGCACGAATTGTCGAACCGGGGCTACGCCGCCTTGACCGTCCGCTTCGCCGTCTTGTCGATCTCGCCCCACAACGGCGGCACTGGCCAGGCTGTAGGCTCCTCGCCCGCGAGCGCGCGCTGCAGGTCGCGCGGATCGAGTTGCGGCGCGATCAGTTCGGCCAGCGTCGCGGTGTAGGCGCGCAGCACGCGGTCGCGGCGCAGTACGAGCCAGGTCGTGCATTCGGGGAACAGCGCACCGCCATCGATCACGCGCAAATCACGTTCGTCGTCGGCGCTGAGCGCCATCTCGGCGAGGATGCCGATGCCGAGTCCGGCGCGCACATAGGTCTTGATCAGATCGGCATCGCGCGAGGTGCAGGAGAAACGCGGCACCACGCCGGCTGCGGCGAACGCACGGCGCAGCGAGGATTCCGGCCGCAGCGAGGATTCGTAACTCACCAGTGGCTGACCATCGAGATCGGACAGCTTCAATGCGCGCTTGAGCGAACCGAGCGCATTGCCCTGCGGCACGATCACCGCGCGGCGCCAGCGGAACAACGGCACGGCGAGACCATCGCCCGGTGGCGTGCCGGTGGTCGAGATGATCGCGAGATCGGCCTGGCCGCGCTCGAACAGACCCATCACCTGCGCATCGCCATGCGGCTTGAGATGCACGTTAACGGCGGGATAGCGCTGTTTCAGCTCGGCGATGGCATGCGGCAACACGAAACGTGCCTGCGTGTGCGTGGTCGTGATCGAGAGTTCGCCCTTGTCGTCGCCACGCAGGTTCGCGGCGAGCGCGCGGATATTGCGCGCCTCGGCAAGGATGATGCGTGCGCGGTCGATCACCTGCTGGCCCGCGGGCGTGATCGCGGCGAGGCTCTTGCCCTTGCGCGAAAACAGCTGGAAGCCGAGTTCGTCCTCGAGCTGCTTGAGCTGCTTGGACAGGCCGGGCTGGGTGGCGTGAACCTGCTCGGCGGCCTGGGTGATGTTGAGGCCGGAATCGGAAATCGCGACGAGATAACGGAGTTGCGTGAGGGTCATGGCTGTTTACCTTGCTTGAATTGCGGTCGAACAAAAACGCGAGCAACGGCGAGCGTCTCGACAACAACAACAGCGATGGGCGGACAGCGGGTTTTTCACGGCAATTCCGGCATTGTGCTTCGCAACATAACAGAAAGTTATTTGGGCGTCCAGACGTCCAAATTCTTGCTTTGCAGCAACGCTACGCGGCAAAACGAGCGCGCAGTCGCGGCCATAACGTGATCGTCGCCAGTCCGAGCAGGATCAGCCCGCCCGCCACCAGCTTCCACGCCGGCAACGGCTCGGCGAACGCGAGCGCCGCGCTGGCCATGCCGACCACCGGAACAAGCAGCGATAGCGGCGAGACGGTCGCGGCCGGATAGCGCGCGAGCAGCCAGTTCCAGGCGCCAAAACCGAACAGCGTGTTGGCGACGCCCTGCCACAGCGAAGCACTCCAGCCGAATACGCTGGCATGCGTCAGCGCCATGCCGATGCGATCGGGGCCATCGAGCACGAGACTTGCGGCGAACAGCGGCGGTACAGCGAAGAGGCTGGACCAGACCATGAAACCGAGCATGTTGAACGACGGCTCAGGTTGCACGACGTGCGAATCGGCAGGCGCAGGCCCGCTGTCCTGCTTCGGAGTCGAAGTCGCGGCGCGCTTCGCCACCAGATTCGCGATCGCCCACGACAAGCCGCAGCCAAGCGTGAGCAGCAAGCCGCGCAGCGTCGTGTTCGCGTCGACGTGCCAGAAGAACAGTGCGAGGCCGGCAACGCAGAGCACGAGACCGGCGAGCTGAAACGCCCGCACGCGCTCGCCCAGCAGCAGCATCGACAGCGCGATGGTGAAGAACGCCTGCGTCTGCACCAGCAGCGAAGCGACACCCGGCGTGATGTCCGCACGCATCGCGATGAACAGCACGCCGAACATGCCGAAGCCGAGAAAGAAACCGTTCGCGATCATCAGCCACCACGCCACTGGCGGGCGGCGCATGAAAAAGACCCAGGGCAGACACGAGAACGCGAAGCGCAACGTGGCGAACAGCAACGGCGGCAATTCGCCGAGTCCGAGCTTGATGATGACGAAGTTGGTGCCCCACACGACGATGACGGACAGGGCAAGCAGCAGATGCGGAAAGGTCATGCGTCAATCAGGATGGTGTCCTGCGCATTGTAGCCGCGTGACGGCATCCGCCCAAAAAAGGGCCAATGAACTATTTCGTGTCGTCTACAGGATCGTCCTTGGATTGAACTGCATCATGCCTCGTCATTGAATGCGCATCGTTTCGGCAGCCTCGCGAACACCAAGCTCGAAGTAGCTGCCCGTCTGCCAGCGAATCCGCAAAGGCCTGCCTGCATCGGCGATCGATTCGGCGCTCACATCGTGGCCCGTGCCGTAGTTGATTTGAATGTACGGACTTTTGGGTACGCCCACCACAGCAACGATGCGGCTACCGGGGGCGAGCAAGCGCGATGTGAGCTTCTGGCTCTGGAATTCGAGCGTTCGCGGCCGCCCAGGCTGAAGCAACTGCCGGCGACTTGCATCCTGCATGTAGCTCACTCGGCCGAGATAGGAAGCAAGGTCGAGATAATCACCGCCGGCGTTCAGCTCGTAGAAGTCGACCGCCAGATCGAAGTCGCGCTTGTTGGCGACGACCGCGAGCCGGCCGCGAAACACGCCGTCGACCTCCAGCGGTTTCTTCAGCGGCTCGGTTTCGAACACCAAAGCGTTGCGCATGTCGGGCGTGCCCACGGGCGGGCGGAAATCGACGTCGCTGCGATCACGCAGATCGACGGCGAGTTCCGGAGGCAGCTCTTCGCTCGGCGCTTCGTTGAACAGCAAACGATCGCCCTCGCGGCGCCCGGTGAGATAGAGGCGCTTGCGCTCGGTGGCCATCTGCGCGAGCGTCGGTACGTGCCGCCACACGTTGGCGCCCATCACCTCGAAGTTGATCCGGCCGCTGAGTATTTCCGGCAGTGGCGCACCGCGAAAAACATGGTCGAACCATTGCAGCCGCACGTCCTGCAGATCGATCAACGCGGCCTTGTCGATTTCGTATCCGTCGACATTGGCGAGCGCGCCGGTCTGCATGGCGAGGTGGTGGTACGGCCCGACCAGCATCCGGTGGTCGGCTGACGGCCGGTACTGATAGTGCTGCCGCAGATAATAGAGTGCGCCCACCATGCCGCCGTCGTAGTAGCCGGTTTCGACGAAGACCGGAATGTCGATGTTGGCGAACTCCTCCCTGTAGGGGATCAAGCGCTGCCAAAAGGCGTCGTAAGCCGGATGATCCAGCCAAGTATCGAAGACAGGATTGGGTTTGCCGTCGATCTTGTCGAGATCGCGATAAGGCCTGCCGCTCGTATACCATTTGCGCTCGAGCCCGGTCCAACGGGCTGAGTCGTCGTAGATTTCATCGTCGAGGTTTTTTGTGCCCGTGGTGTAGAACGGCCACGGATACATGAAGCTCAGAAACACGTTGCCCTGCATCGGCGTGTCGATGCCCGGTGCGTTCGTTGCACTGGTGGCGATCGCTTTCAAAGCCGGCGGATGGTGCTTCGCGGCGGCCCATTGGGTGAAACCGTTGTAGCTGCCGCTGAACATGCCAACGCGGCCGTCGCTCCAGGGCTCGCGCGCGAGCCAATCGATCACAGTGGCTGCATCTGCACCGTCATGAATGTAGGGAACGATGGTTGGTTCGGGACTTCTGCCCTTGCCGCGCGTGTAGGCGACGACTCCCACGTAGCCGTGAGCGGCCATCTTCACCGCGTCGCTGAGGCTCCAATCGTCGCGGGCGTAGATCGTGAAATTCAAAAGGGCGGTCAGTTTTGCCGTTCCCGCGGAGCGAGGACGCACGACGATCGCCGCGATCTTCGTTCCGTCGGGGGTCGGGATCAGGACACGATCGTCGATCAGGAATCGGCGCGCCGCATCGGCTTTGAGCAAAGACTCTGACGCGGGCCAGAGGTACGTCCAGGCGATCAACGCCTCGCGCGCCGCAATGAGGTCTACGGCAGAGGAACACGTTTCGAGCTTCCCTCCCCCACACGCTTTCTCCTGTTCCGACACGTTGCTGCGAAGACGGTCGAAGTAGGTGACATATCGGGGAAGGACATCTGCCATCTGGCTGTCGGGAAGGGAAGCATAGAGTTCGGAAAAGGCGCGCGGCAGCGCGTCAGATGCAGCAACCCCCTGCGCCTCGAAGGCTTTCGCGCGGGCATAGATTCGCCATGGCACGAGGGCGGGAACCAGCCTGGGCTCGCTCGACCGATACGTGGCTTCGAGTCGGTCGAGAGTCCCCTGCGCATCGGCGAACTGCCCGGCCGCCAGTTGCAACCGATAGAGTTTCGTGAGATCGGCGGGCCTCTCAGCCGAAGCGTAATTGGGGATCAATCTCGCCGCGACCATCGCCGTCTCGTCGCCGGGCACCGTCGGTACCGATTGGATCGCGGGGGCGACAAGGCTGCCGGCAAGCAAGATTACGATGGCGAATCGGTTCATGCGGTTCTTTCTCCGGACAATTCGAGGACGGCGTACACGCCTTGAGGCGGGTGCTGGCTCAGGCAGCCCGATGATCGCGACATCCGGAAATCGACGGGCGAAAATTCGGCGAACGAACACTTCGCCGCGGTGAACGATGACCCAGTGCGGTCAAAGAATCCGGTCGCGCAGCAGTTGCGCACCTGCCCGGCTGGTCGAGACCGTCTCGCCGGTCTCCGTGTGCAACAGCAGACGCCCCCCACCGGCGGGCTCGGCGCTGACGATGCGATCGACGTTGACGATCCACGAGCGGTGGACGCGAACGTATTTGGCCGGATCGAGAGAGCGGGCAAATTCGGCCAGCGTCACTCGCACGAGGTGCTTGGCACTCAGAGTTCTCACTTCCGCATAGTCGTCCGCTCCGGCGATGCTGACCACCGTGTCGATGTCGAGCGGCCGGAGTTCTTCGCCGATGCGCACAAAATAGCGGGAGCGTCCTTTGTCGACCTGCGGGTCGGTGCTCGGCTCGGGAACGTCCTGGGCGGGGCTGGCGACGGTGACCGCGATTCGCTCCCCGCCGTCCGACACTTCATGTCCAGCGGCGCCCGTCACCTGCCCGTGGCTGTCAACTCGCATCGCCGATTCTGCTGTCTCGCGATGTGGCGCCGCCGGCGGCACGGTGTTGGCTTGCAGGTGAGAGACGGCAGCGATCAGCGCATACGTCGTCACGTTTTCAAGCGACTGCCACGCCGCCCCAGCGGTTGAAAACGGTCGCACCACAAAACCATCCGGACCTGCGCCATTGAACAAACCCAAAAGGATGATCAGCAGGCAATAAGATAGTGAAGCGAACGCGGCGCACAACAACAGATGGGTGGCCAACTGGATTGCGATCGGCCTTCCGACAAGCCGCAGAACGACAGTGCGGCGCACCAGCGCCCCGAAGATCACCACAGGAATCGTATTGGCGACTCCGCCCAGCAAGCAGTCGACGAAATCCAGTCGCAATGCCAGGCGGATGGTTATCGAATAGGCGACAAAGACGCCGACTATCGCCAAAAGATCAAAAGTCCGCTGCCTCATCCCGCGTTTCACCGTCTCGCAAAAAATGTCCGCGCGCAAACTTGGGGCGCGAGTTCAATCCTTAGGGTCGCGTCGGCCATGAACTCCGGAGCGCGGTTGACGTTATCGTAGCGCAGCAATGTACGGCACACACACATAGTCAAGCGCGTCTATGCACGCGGCTCTTTCTCGCCGCGATCTGAGACGGTCAACAGCTGAATCCAGAATGGCAGGTGGTGCGGCCTTCGCACTGAATCACGAACGCGCACAGCGCGGGCAGACTTTCGTGCGACCGAGATCAACACCTCAATCGGCAGGAGCTTCCTAGCGCCTATAGATGTCGGCAGCCAACCAGGCCATGTCGCGCGTTCGGCAATCTCAGCCGCTGGCCTGCGGTGTGTTTGGAACTAGGAGCATATTCGTCGAATATTTCAGCTGCGCCGCGCAAACGGCCGCACATTCGCCGGCGGTTGCGACGGGGGTGGAGGCTGCGCGTCGCGGCGTTCGATGAATTCCGCGACAAACTGCGTCGCTGGACGCTGCACCAGCGCCTCGGGCGTGTCGACCTGCTCGATGCGGCCCTGATTCATTACCACGACGCGGTCGGCGAGTTCGAGCGCCTCCTCCTGATCGTGCGTGACGAAAATCGTGGTGTAGCCGGTTTCGTCGTGCAGCTGACGCAGCCACACGCGTAGTTCTTTGCGCACCTTGGCATCGAGCGCGCCGAACGGCTCGTCGAGCAGCAACACGCGCGGTTCGATCGCGAGCGCGCGCGCGAGCGCGACGCGCTGGCGCTGGCCGCCGGAAAGCTGATTCGGATAGCGCGCGTCGAGTCCGCTCAATTGCACCAGATCGAGCAGTTTCAGGCCGCGACTCTTGATCTCCTCGCGCGCGGGACGCTCGCGCCGCTTGCGCACGCGCAGGCCGAAGGTGACGTTGTCGAGCACGCTCATGTGCTTGAACAAGGCATAGTGCTGGAACACGAAACCGACGCGGCGCTCCTGCACTGACAGCCGCGTGGCATCGATCTCGCCGAACTGGATGCGGCCATGGTCGATCGGCTCAAGCCCGGCGATCGCACGCAGCAGCGTGGTCTTGCCTGAGCCCGACGGACCGAGCAATGCGAGCAACTCGCCCGATGCGATGTCGAGACTGATCGCATCGAGTGCGGCGACGTCGGTGTAGCTCTTGCACAGGTTGTGGATGGAAATTTTCATGCGTTGACCTATGCCTAGTGCTTCCCTCTGACCGCCGCAAGCTCGTCGCCATGTCGCCACTCAAGCAGCGTCTTCAATCCGAGCGTGACGAAGGCAAGCAGTGCGAGCAGCGATGCGACTGCAAACGCGGCGGCAAATTTGTAATCGTTGTAGAGAATTTCCACGTGCAGCGGCATCGTATTGCTGATGCCGCGCACATGGCCCGACACGACCGACACCGCGCCGAACTCGCCCATCGCGCGCGCGTTGCAGAGCAGAATGCCGTAGAGCAGGCCCCAGCGGATATTCGGCAGCGTCACGAGCCAGAACGTGCGCCAGCCACCTGCGCCGAGCGTCATCGCGGCGAGTTCCTCGTCGTTGCCCTGTGCCTGCATCAGCGGGATCAGCTCGCGCGCGACGAACGGAAAGGTCACGAACACCGTCGCGAGCACGAGTCCCGGCAGCGCGAACACGATCTTGATGTCGTGCTCCGACAGCCAGCCGCCGAACCAGCCGCGCGAGCCGAACAGCAGCACGAACACGAGACCCGCAATCACCGGCGACACCGAGAACGGCAGATCGATCAGCGTGACGAGCAGGTTCTTGCCGCGGAAATCGAACTTGGCGATCGCCCAAGCCGCAGCGACGCCGAACAGTGTGTTGAACAGCACGGCGAAGAACGCGGTCGTCAGCGTGAGCTTGATCGCCGCGAGCGCATCGCTGTCGCTCAGCGCGGCGAAATAGGCCTTCACCCCACCCGCGAGCGCCTGCGCGAAAACCGTCAGCAACGGCAGCACGAGGAACAACGCAAGGAACGCGATGCTGAGCGCGATCAGCATCCAGCGCACGAGCGCCGGCTCCGCGGTCGCGCTGCGATAGCGACGCATGGCGGGAGCGACCGCGCTCATGCCGCGACTCCCTTGCTGTCCCAACGCCGCGTCCAGCCCTGCAGCAGGTTGATGCCTAACAGTATTGCGAACGACAGCGCGAGCATCGTCGTCGCGATGGCGGTCGCGCCGGCGTAGTCGAACTCTTCGAGTCGGATCATGATCAGCAGTGGCGCGATCTCCGACACGCCCGGCAGATTGCCGGCAATGAAGATGATCGAACCGTACTCGCCCACCGCGCGCGCGAACGCGAGCGTGACGCCGGTAAGCAGCGCCGGCAGCAGTGCCGGCAGGATGATGCGCGTGATCGCCTGCCAGCGCGTCGCGCCAAGGGTCGCGGCGGCTTCCTCGTATTGGCGATCGGCTTCGGCCAGCACCGGTTCGAGCGTGCGCACGACAAACGGCAGGCTGATAAAGGTCATCGCGAGGATTACGCCGAACGGCGTGTACGCTACCTTGATCCCGAGCGCGGTCAGCGGTGCGCCGAGCCAGCCATCGGGCGCGTACAACGCGGTCAGCGCGATGCCCGCGACCGCTGTCGGCAGCGCGAACGGCAGGTCGACCATGCCCGAAAGCAGGCGCCGGCCGGGGAAGTCGTAACGCACGAAGGTCCATGCGATCAGCGTGCCGAACACCGCATTGATCGCCGCGGCGACGAGCGCGCCGCCGAAGCTCAGCGCAAGCGCGTGCAAGACGCGCTCCGAACTCAACACCTTCCACCAGCCTTCGAGGCCGAGTCCCGCCGCGCGCAGCAGCAAGGCGGCGAGCGGAATCAGCACGATCAACGACAGATACGTCAACGTGAAGCCGAGCGTGAGCGTGAGCCCGGGCAAGGCGCGCTGGCTGCGCGCGCCGAATCCGCCCGGCGATGTCGCGACAGTGCTCATTTAGCCGGTTTGTACACCTGATCGAACAGGCCGCCGTCGCCGAAGAATTTCGGCTGCGCGGTTTTCCAGCCGCCGAACTGGGCGATCGTCGTCAACTCGATCTTCGGAAAATCGCTCGCGTGCTTCGCCGCTACGCCCGGATCAATCGGGCGGTAGTGATTCTTCGCGATGATCTCCTGCGCCTCCGGCGTGTAGAGGAACTTGAGATAGGCCTCGGCGACTTTCTCGGTGCCATGTTTCTTTGCGTTCTTGTCGACCAGTGCGACCGGCGGCTGCGCCAGGATCGACAAGGACGGATTGACGATATCGAACTTGTCGCCGAATTCGCTGTTCGCAAGATAGGCCTCGTTCTCCCATGCGATCAGCACATCGCCCAAGCCACGCTGCGCGAAGGTCACGGTCGCGCCACGCGCGCCGGTGTCGAGAACGGGTACATTTCTATACAGCTGTCCGATCCACGCACGCGCCTTGGCGTCGTCGCCCGCACTGGCCTTGAGCGCGTAGGCCCAGGCCGCGAGGAAATTCCAGCGCGCGCCGGCCGAAGTCTTCGGATTCGGCGTGATCACCGCGATGCCGGGCTTTACCAGATCGCCCCAGTCCTTGATGCCCTTGGGGTTGCCCTTGCGCACGATCAGCACGATGGTCGAGGTGTACGGCGTCGAATCGCCCGGCAAGCGCTTCTGCCAGCCAGCCGGCAGCAGATCGCCGTTGTCGTGCAGCGCATCGATGTCCGAGGCGATGCCGAGCGTGGCCACGTCGGCATCGAGCCCGTCGATAATCTTGCGCGACTGCGACGAGGAACCGCCGTGCGATTGCTTGATCGTCACAGTCTCGCCGGTTTTCGCCTTCCAGTCGGCGGCGAATTTTTCATTGAGCTGCGTATACAACTCACGTGTCGGGTCATACGACACGTTGAGCAACTCGGCCGCGGTGGCGGTCAGCGTCTGCAGTACCGCTAAAGCCAGCACGAGCCAGCGTAGTCGCGTCATTGCGTCATTCCTTAATGAATCGGTGGCAACAAGCCTAAGGCAAGCGCCTTGCGCCGCAACAAATGCAGGGGCATATCCTTATCGCCAAGCCGACCGATGCGTTTCCGGAATACCTCCACGCCGATCCACTTTGCACGCTTGGGCGTTGGAAAGCCGTTAAGCTCGACCAAAGCGCCGCACCAAAGCAAAGGCCAGCTAAATGGATCGACAGCTTTGCCGCAAACAGGTCAAAATCGAAGGCGGCCGTTCAGCTTGATTACGCTTGAATAGGTACCGTAGTTGCGGGTTTCGGGGAGTTCGGCGCAAGCGCCATCGAGAGCAATCGTCCGCGCCGCTCCCGCGGCCCCGCAGCTTGATGCAAACCCACCAATTAGCGTTGCGCAAAGGAGCGTTTCGCCATGTCCATGAAGTATCGCGTCACCACCCTCGCTGCCGGCTTGATGTTGGCCTTCGGTGCGCTGCACGCGCAATCGGCGCCCGACTACGGCGATGCGCCGGATTATTCCTATGCAGATTCGAACGCCGCTTCGAACGCGGCCGACCCGCCGTCGCGCGTCGCGCGCCTGTCGCTGCTGCAGGGCGCTGTGAGCTTCGTGCCGGCCGGCGAAAACGACTGGGTGCAGGCCCAGGTCAACCGTCCGCTGATCACTGGCGACAAGCTGTGGACCGATCGCGGTGCGCGCGCCGAATTGCAGGTCGGCCCGGCCGCGATCCGCGTCGACGAACAATCGAGCTTCAATTTCCTCAACCTCGACGACCGCACCGCGCAGGTCGAACTGACCCAGGGCACGCTGAACATCCGCGTGCGCCGCCTGTATGAGGGTCAGAACTACGAGATCGATACGCCGACGCTCGCCTTCGTGGTCAACCGCGTCGGCGAATACCGCATCGATGTCGCGCCCGACGGCCGCGGCACCATCGTCACCGCATTCCGCGGCGGCGGCGATGCCTATGGCGAAGGCGGTGCGCGCTTCCGCGTCGAGGAAGGCCAGTCGATCCGCTTCAACGATCCGCAGCTGCGCGACTACGCCAGCAATAGCGTGCCGCGCCCGGACGACTTCGACCGCTTCTGCTTCGCACGTGACAGCCGCTGGGAAAGCTCGCCGTCGCGCCAATACGTGTCCGAGGACGTGATCGGCTACGAGGATCTCGACAACAACGGTTCCTGGAACGAAGAGCCCGAATACGGCAATGTCTGGTATCCGAGCCAGGTTGCGGTCGGCTGGACGCCTTACAGCTACGGCCACTGGGGCTGGGTCGGCGCCTACGGCTGGACCTGGGTCGATTCCTCGCCCTGGGGCTTCGCGCCGTTCCACTATGGTCGCTGGGCCTATATCCATAATCGCTGGGGCTGGTGCCCGGGCGAGCGGCGTTACCGCGCCTACTACGCGCCGGCGCTGGTCGCCTTCATCGGCGGCGGGGGCGGCATCCGCGTCGGTTTCAGTTCCGGCCCGGTCGGCTGGTTCCCGCTCGGCCCGCGCGACGTCTACGTGCCGGGGTATCGCGTCAGCCGCGATTACTTCACGCGCGTGAATGTCTACAACACCACGATCAACAACGTCACGATCAACAACTACTACGGCAACTATTCGCGCGGCAGCTTCGACTACAGCCGAGTGGGTTATGCCAACCGCAATATCGCCGGCGCGGTGACGGCGGTACCGGGCGAGGTATTCGTCGGCGCACGTGCGATCCGCGGTTCGGCCCTTCCGGTCAATCGCGACACCTTCGCCAGCGCGCGCGTGTCGGGCTTCGCGCAAATCGCGCCGACGCGCCAGAGCCTCGCGTTCGAGGGCGGTCGCCGCGCCGAGGTGGCGCCGCCGCAGGCGGTGCTCAATCGCAACATCATCGCCGCCACGCGTCCGCCCGCGCCGGTCGCCTCGTTCGCACAACGCGAGCAGGTGCTGCAGCGCGACCCGGGACGTGCGCTGCCGGTGAGCCAGTTACGCGTTACCTCCGGCGCCGAAGTCAGCGGCCGTACCGATGCGCGTGAAGGCGTACGCGCGCAGCGCGGCATCGCCGAGCGTCCGAACGTCAATGTCGTGACCACGAGCGGCATGCCGGCGCGCACGCCTGCGCCAACCATTGGACGCGACGCGCAACAAGGCCAGCAGGAGCGCCGTGCCATGCGCGACAACGTCAATGTCGAACAGCAGCAGGGCGTGCAGGATCGCGGCCGTGCACTCGACAACGGCCCGCGCAACCCGCGCTTCAACCCTAACGCGGTCAATCCGGGACAGCCGAGCCCGCAGCCGAGCGAACGCGAAATCCGCGCGGGTCAGGTCGACCGTCAATCGCAGCAGCCGGACCAGCGCCGCGTGCCACGCAGCGAGGTACAGGAATACCGTTCCGCGCCGGTCGAGCGTGCGCCGCAGGTCGACCAGCGCGCCGAGCAGCAGCGTCAGTTGCAGCTGCAGCAGCAGTCCCAACAACAGCAGCAACAGCGCGAAATGCAGCAGCGCGAGCAGATGCAGTCGCAGCAACGCGAGCAACAGCAGCGTCAATTCCAGCAGCAGCAACAACTGCAGTCGCAGCAGCGCGAGGAACAGCAGCGGGTGTTCCAGCAGCAACAGCAGCAGCGCGAAACACAGCAACGCGAGCAGCGTGCGGTGCAACAGCAACAGCAGCAGCGTGAGGACCAGCAACGGGCGTTCCAGCAGCAGCGGCAGGTACAACAACAGCAGCAGTTCCAACAACAGCAACAGCAGCAACAGCAACAGCAACAACAACACCAGCAGGCGCAGGGACGCGGCGAGCAACAGCAGCAGGGCGAGCAGCGTGGTCGCCGCTCGCGCGACAAGGATCAGGACGATCGCGGCCACCGCTGAAGACCGCAACTGGATGTAGCAAACAGGGCGCCCGGAAAATCCGGGCGCCTTTGTTTTTGCGGGTTACAATTGGCGCATGCAGATCGTATTGAACGGACAGACGCACGAGATCGAGCTCGATGCCACCGTGGTATCGCTGCTCGAGCGCACGGGTTATGCCACGCGCCGCGTCGCAGTCGAGATCAATCGCGAGATCGTGCCCAAAAGCGAACATGCAGAGCGGCGCTTGAACGATGGTGACTGCGTTGAGGTCGTTCACGCTCTGGGGGGCGGCTGAGTGCTCGCGCGATGCCTTGAATGGCATCGCGCACGAAGACGCCCGCCCGAAGCTTGGAGCGTAGGGCCGGGTTGCTTAGCGAGGTCTGGATGGCCGAGCCCAGCAATGGTCAGCGAGACGACGTCGAGCATCGGCCACCAGCAAGAAAATGTATACATTAGAAAATCGACAACATGAACGTTCAACTCAAATCAGCCCCGAACATCGACGACCCGCTCCTCATCGCCGGCAAGTCCTACGCCTCGCGCCTGCTCACCGGCACGGGCAAGTTCAAGGATCTCGACGAAACGCGGCATGCGACCGAGGCCGCCGGCGCGCAGATCGTGACTGTCGCAATTCGCCGCACCAATATCGGTCAAGACCGGAATGCGCCGAACCTGCTCGACGTGCTGCCGCCATCGCGCTACACGATCCTGCCGAACACCGCGGGCTGCTACACCGCCGACGATGCGGTGCGCACCTGCCGCCTCGCGCGCGAACTGCTCGACGGCCACCGCCTGGTCAAACTCGAAGTGCTCGGCGATCAGAAGACCTTGTTCCCCGACGTCGTGCAGACGCTCGAGGCGGCCGAGCAACTCGTCGCCGACGGTTTCGAGGTAATGGTCTACACGAGCGACGATCCGATCCTGGCCAAGCGCCTCGAAGAGATCGGCTGCGTCGCGGTGATGCCGCTGGCCGCACCGATCGGCTCGGGCCTCGGCATCCAGAATCGCTGGAACCTGCTCGAGATTGTCGAGAATGCCAAAGTGCCGATCATCGTCGACGCCGGCGTCGGCACCGCGAGCGATGCCGCAATCGCGATGGAACTCGGTTGCGACGGCGTGCTGATGAATACCGCGATTGCCTGTGCGAAGAATCCCGTATTGATGGCGAGGGCAATGCGCAAGGCGATCGAGGCCGGGCGCGAAGCCTTCCTCGCCGGACGCATCCCGCGCAAACGCTTTGCTTCGGCCTCGAGTCCAATTGACGGGACCATTGGGTGAGCCGGGATTTGACGCGAGCTGCGTTGACTTGGCGCGCCTGGAGCGCGCCAGAACGGCACAGCCGGCCCGAGGGGCGAGCAGCTGGATGCTGCGAGTAAACCGCAGCTCGCGCCGGCGAACGACTCGACACGGATGTCGAGGCTGGCGCCACTCACCAAGGATGGTTCCTTGATTTGGCAATCAAACGAAGAATGAATGCAACTAGAATCAAAACAAGCCAATATCCGCAGCTTTGTCCTGCGCCAGGGCCGCTTCACGCCTGCGCAACAACGCGCGTTCGAGCAGCATTGGGCGCGTTACGGCCTCGAACCGACCGCGTCACCGCCGGACTTCGCGCAGGCCTTCGGCCGCGCCGCGCCGCTCGTGCTTGAAATCGGCTTCGGCAACGGCGAGCAACTGCTGCATGCCGGCTTGCACGAGACGGCCCGGAACTTCATCGGCATCGAGGTGCACCGCCCCGGCGTCGGCCGCCTGATGAACGCGCTCGCCGCAAACAATGTGGAAAATGTGCGCTTGTATAATCACGATGCGGTCGAAGTGCTGCGCCAGTGCATCGCGCCGGAGTCGCTCGACGAGGCGCGCATCTATTTCCCGGATCCGTGGCCGAAGAAGCGTCAGCAGAAACGGCGCTTGATCCAGCCCGAGTTCGCCGCCCTGCTTGCGAGCCGCGTGCGCCGCGGCGGGCGCTTGCATTTGGCCACCGACTGGGCCGACTATTCGGCGCAGATGCTCGAAGTGCTCGATGCCGCGCCGGACTGGCGCAACCTCGCGGGACTCGGCGGCGCGCTGCCGCGTCCGCAGTGGCGCATCGAGACGCATTTCGAGAAACGCGGCGTGCGCCTGGGACATGGCGTGTGGGATTTGCTCTACGAGCGCTGCTAAAGCACGCGACAGGTTTCAGCACGATAAGAAAAGTAGTACCCCGATGAACATGGAAGCACGATGAACCCGGGACTGTCCTTAAGCCACGACATGATGCTCGTGCTCGGGCTGCTCGTGTTCACCGTGCTGATGCTCGTGCTCGAATGGATCCGCGCCGACCTGATCGCGCTGCTCGTGATCGTGGTGATCGGTATCACGCGCCTCGTGCCGGTCGAAACCCTGTTCGACGGCTTCGCCGGCAACGCGGTGATCTCACTGCTCGGCGTGATGATCATGGGCGCCGGGCTCGACCGCACAGGTGTGCTGAACAAGGCGGCATCGGTGATCCTGCGCCTGTCGCGCGGCGTCGAATCGCGCCTCGAATTCCTTACCAATGCCATGGCCGGCGGCCTGACTGCGATCATGCAGAGCCAGGCGCTGGTAGCGTTGATGTTGCCGGTGGCGAGCCGCGTCAGCGCGCGCACCGGCGTTCCGCTTTCGCGTCTGCTGATGCCGATGGCATTCATGATCCTCGCCGGCACCAATGTCACGATGATCTCGAACTCGCCGCTGATCGTGCTCAACGATCTGATCGTCAGCGCGAACCGCAACCTGCCGCCGGGCGCGCAGACCATCACGCCGTTCTCGCTGTTCTCGATCGCGCCGATCGGCATTCCGCTGCTGCTCGTGGGCCTCGCGTATTTCTGGTTCTTCACACGCAAGCTGTTGCCCGCAGATGAGCACCGCACCGGCGTCACGCCCGGCCGCACCGAAACGTATTTCGCCGAGACCTACGGCATCGCCGGCGAGGTGTTCGAGCTCACTGTCACCGCTGAGAGCCCGCTCGTCGGCATGAGCGTGGCCGAAGCCGAAGCGCTGCGCGGCGCGCCGCTGATCCTCGCGATCAAGAACGGCGACGAGGTGCGGCTCGCGCCGCCGGCCGACACGATGATCTGGGTCGGCACTGTGCTCGGCGTGCTCGGCGCGCGCGAAGCGATCGACGCCTTCTGCAATCTCAATCTGTTGCTCGCGCAATCGCGTCTGCGCTACTTCCGCGACATGTTCAATCCGACGCGCGCAGGCATCAGCGAGGCCGTGATCCCGCCGAGTTCGAGTTACATCATGCTCAACCTCGACGACCTGCGTCTGCGCAAGCGCTACGGAATCAGCGTGCTCGCCGTAAATCGCGGCGAGGAAATCTATCGCGAAGACTTGCGCAAACTCGCGCTGCATGCCGGCGACACGCTTGTCATGCATAGCCTGTGGCGCGACCTCGCCGCGGCGGCGGAGGACCACGATTTTGTCGTGGTCACCGACTACCCGAAGGAAGAAGGCCGCCCGAGCAAGATCTGGCATGCGACCGTGTTCTTCGCGCTGGCGATGGGCCTGGGCCTGTTCACTGAGATCAAGCTCTCGGTCGCGATGCTCACCGGCGCGGTCGGCATGCTGCTCGCCGGCGTGCTCAAGATGGAAGAGGCCTACGCCGCGATCAACTGGAAGACGATCTTCACCCTCGCCTGCCTGATCCCGCTCGGCTGGGCGATGGACGCGACCGGCGCCGCTGCGTGGATCGCGCAGGAAGTGCTGCGCTATCTCGGCAACTGGCCACAATGGGGTCTGCAGGCAGTGATCGCGGTGCTCGCCCTGTTCTTCTCGCAGATCGTGTCGAACGTCGGCGCGACCGTGATGATGGTGCCGATGGCGGTGAATATCGCGATCGCCTCGAATGGCAACCCGGCGATCTATGCGCTGATCGTCGCGATCTCGACCTCGAACACTTTCATCATCGCGAGCGCCAATCCGGTCCTCACGCTCGTTGCGGGTCCGGGCGGCTATCGCTCCAAGGACTTCCTGCGCGTGGGCCTGCCGCTCACGCTATTGCTGCTCGTGGTGATGCTGGTTGCGGTGAATCTGACCTTCGGCACACACAAGTAGTATCTTGGCCATCTTTAATCCCGCGACTTTAATCCCGCGACGGAACCCCTCAAGTCGTCGTCTGAGTCTGTACACGCCACTACTGCTCAGGGATACCAAAATGATCCGCACGGCCATTGCCTTGGTGTTGTCCTTCGCCGCAATCAATGCCGCGCAAGCATGCGGCGTCGTGGGCTCGGCCTACGATACGGACGGCAAGCCGCTGCCGCATGCCGTGCTGCGCCTGACGCAATTGCCATCCGGTGCGCAGATGTTCGTCGCCGCCAACGCCAACGCAGCGTTCCAGTTTGACGGCCTTGCCGAAGGCGGAGCGTATCGGCTCGATCTGCTCGGCGCGCCCACAGCGGTGACCGGCTCGCACCTGCGCACGCGCTCGGTCATAGGGCGCGCGCCGGACATCGACTGCCGCGGCGAACCGCACGTCGATGTGCGCGCAAGCGCGGACTAGGATCAACAGACCTAAGTCGAAGCGAGTCCAACCTCGTCGCCAGAAATTTCGAGCGGCACGGCGACGAGGTTCGCACCACGGCACGGTCCATCGATGCATTCACCCGAGGCGAGGCGAAAGGCAGCACCGTGCGCCGCGCAAATCACCAATCCGTTCTCGATCAGGAACTGCCCCGGCGCCCAGTCGAGACGGCGTCCCGCGTGCGGACAGACATTGAGCCAGGCCTTCACTGCGCTGCCCTGGCGCGTCAACACGATCGACTCGTCAAACACCTCGCCGCTCGCGGCATCGCGCACCGGTCCAGCGCGCTCGATCGCGCCACCGTCGGGAATTTCCGTCGCCCGGCATAACGTTTTTCTAACGCTCATCAGAGTATCTAGTCGGTCAAGACAACGGTGTCGCCCGACACCCGATTTGCCCCCATTCTGCCACGGAGCGCTGCCATGTTTTACTGGCGCTGGTTCAATCATCGTCATCATCCGCTTGCCCGCCTCGTCGGCGGCGTGGTCGGTTTGATGCTGCTCTTTGGCGTGCTGACGCTCGGCTTTTTTGCTCTGGTCGCGTTTGCCTTCGTCGGCGTGATCGTCGCGCTGACGCGCGCGCTCGCGCGCGCCTACGCTCAGGCGCATGCGCACACACCCGCCAGCGCGCATCCGCGCGTGCTTGAAGGCGAATACGTAGTGCTGCCGAATAACATCAAACGGTAATCTTTGCGCTCGTCCCGGAGCGCCAGGGTCGCGAGCAGCATTCCGGGGGCTGCAACTCATTGCCAAGACCGGCTCCGTCGCGACTGTGACGAGTGGCGCTGCCGCGCATTTGCACGCGCGGTTAGAATGGCACGATGAATAATGCTGTCTCTGCGGCCGCGCCGGCGCCGCATCCGCTGCTTTCCCCGCGCGTCCTCATCCCCGTCTGCCTGCTCGGCGTCTATCTGATCTGGGGCTCGACCTATCTCGCCATTCGCGTTGTCGTGGCGAGCTATCCGCCGTTCGCGATGGCGGCGGTGCGCTTTCTGATCGCCGGCGGGGCGATGTACGCATTGCTGCGCTGGCGCGGCATCGCCGCGCCGACGCGCAAGCAATGGTTCAACTGCCTCGTCACCGGCACCCTGTTGCTCGGCGTCGGTAACGGTCTTGTCTGCTACGCCGAGCAAAGCGTCGCCTCGGGATTGACCGCCGTCGCGGTCGCGAGCGTCGCGCTGTTCATGGCGGTGTTCGCCGGACTGTACGGACAATGGCCAAACCGGCTCGAATGGATCGGACTCATCGTTGGCTTCGCCGGCGTGGTCGTGCTCAACTTCGGCGGCGAACTGCGCGGCTCGCCGCTCGGCGCGGCCGCGCTTGTGGTCGCCTCGATCGGCTGGGCGTTCGGATCGGTCTGGAGCAAGCATCAGGACATGCCCGACCCGATGATGAGCGCTGCGGCCCAGATGCTTTGCGGCACGCTGCCGCTCGGCGCGCTCGCCCTGTTCAGCGGCGAGCCACTCGCGGTCGCGCCCGCGGCCGGCGCGACCTGGGCCCTGCTCTATCTGATCGTCGCCGGTTCACTGCTCGGCTTCAGCGCGTACATCTACCTGCTGCATCACACGCGCCCGGCGCTCGCGTCGAGCTATGCCTACGTCAATCCGCCGGTCGCCGTGCTCGTCGGCGTGCTGCTCGGCGGCGAGCACATCACCCAGCTCGATCTCGTCGGCATGTGCGTGGTGCTGATCGGCGTGGTCGCGATTACGCTCGCGAAAACCAAACGCTGACATTCATTCGCAGTCGCTTCCGACGCGCACGGCTTCCGCAGAGGCGCGCTGCCGGTATAGTTCTGTACCGGCGTTCGACTGCGAGGATTAAATGCGGCAAGCACACGGAATAACCCTGCTGACGTCGTCGCTGCTATTTCTTGCGGCCTGCGACGGCACACAACTGAAGCAGGAACGGCGCCTGCGCAACTTCAGGGTCACCGCCGACGACTTCAACGTCATCGCGGAGGCGGCGTTCAAGCGCATCGATCCGCAGGAAAACATCAAGCTCATCGTCGTTCCGGCGACGCTCGATCCGCGCGCCGTAGCCGCACTGCAACGCGTGCGGCAGGTCGCCACGTTCACGCCCGCCTCCCCCGCTGCGAATGAACTGCTGCCGGCCGGCCATTTTCTCGTGCGCAAATTCGAGATCGACGCGAGCGATGCGGAACCCAGCGCGAGCATCGAAGGCCAGCTCGGCCCGGTCACGCGCACGCTAACCGCGGCCAATCTGCCGGACTGCGGCAAGATCTATTCGATCGCCTACTTCCTGCGCGGCGGCGACTGGTACAACCCTTCGTACAAGGTCGAGACCTGCGCCGAGAGTCGTCACTGGGTCCCGGTCGACGCCGTTCCGAATCCGTAGCAGCGACCGATTCAGGGTCGCGCCGACAGACTCAACTTCCCTGCATCGAGCGCGACGGCGCCGCGCGGCGCAGTGATCGGCGCGGGTCCGGGATCGAGCGATGCGCCGCCGACCACATGACGGTACATCTGCTCCAGCGCCGCGTAGGCGAATGGCATGATCGGCACATAGCGGTCGCCGAAACCGGGCAGCGCGAGAAAGGAGTCGAAGTGCTGCACATGCGCGAGCTTCCAATACTGCGCGTCGCGTCCGTTCGCGCGCAGCCAGTTCACATACGCATCGGATGAGAATGCCGCGGGAACCAGCCCGTCGTCTGCACCGTGCACGATGAAGATCGGCAAGTCCGCGTGCGGCAGCTGCGCCTGCGTGGCATGCACAGAGGCGTGCAGCTGTTGCGCCAACGCGTCGCTGCCGGTCCAGAGTTCGCGCAGGCGCGCGAGCCGCGGCCAGGCGGGGTCGTCCGACGGATCGCGCTGCGGCTCGTGGATCAATACGCCCGCTCCGGGCACGACGCCGCCCGCATCGCTCCACCATGCCGCGCGCTCCGTCGCCGTGGCCGCGCGTGGCCGGCCTGCGGCATCGAGCGCGCGAAAGCGGAAGCCGAAGGGCATGTCGACACCGCAGCGCAGATACGCCGAGGCATAGGTGATGCCGAACGCGCGCCAGACATCGAAGGCCGTCGTGCTCGCCGCTGCGGCGAGCGCTGCATCGGTCCAGCCGCCGGCGTGCAGGCGTTCGAGCGCTTCAACCGATTGCGCGCCAGGCTCGCGCGCGGCGATCAGCCCCGCGCTGCGCAAGGTTTCGCCACGATGGCGCCAACTCGCGATGGTGTTGCCCGGAAACTGCACGAGCGGCGAGTTATCGAAACGCGGTGCAAGCAGCGCGCAGGGCATCAACAAGGCCGCCTCGCTGCCGTAGTCGTAGAGCGAACGCGCCTGCGCGCCGGCGCTCGCCGCTGCGTTGATGTTCGGCTCGATCGCGACGACGCCGTCGATCAAGCCCTGTGCATCGAGCCCCGCAGCCTGCAGCACTGCCGCGCCGCCGTTGGAGAGGCCGACCACGAGGATGCGTGTGTTCTCGCGCGTGAATGGCGCATGCTGCGGCAGCGCGCGGTCGAGCATCGCGAGCGCGAACTGCGCCGCCTGCAGCACATGCTCGCCCCAGTGCGCTTCGGGGTTGTCGCCGGAATTCGCATGCTTGGTCGCGACGCCGGCGTCGGTGCTTGCGTTTTCGGGCGCGAACTCGAGTTCGGCCTCGCCCACGCGCGCACGTGTGCCGTCGAGCGCGACGCCGGTACCATCGGCACAATCGAAATAGCCCTGTCCGGCACCCTTGTCGGTGTAGGCGACCGCGCAGCCGCGCGGCAAACCCCAGGCGCCAGTGAGCGAAATCGCGCCGTAGATGCCGCGCGATCCCGACGAGGCGCAGACGATTACGCAGCGCGCATGCGCGTCGAAATCATCCGGCACCTGCAGCAGCACGCGATGCGGCGAACGCGCTCCGGGCAAGCGCGCGAAGGCCTGGTATTCGCGCCCGCGAACCGCCGCGACGCTGCCGTAAAGTTCGCCGAAGCGGCCGAGCGGCCCGAGATCGGCGATGCCCTTCCACGCCATCTGGATCGCGCGGCGGCGCAGTTCGGCCGGCGTCGGTGCGGCGGGATCGGCGAACGCGGCCGGCGCGCCGCGCAGGCCAGCAAGCCCAAGTCCGGCACTAATCAGGTCGTCATTGCCGCGGTGGGCGGTTTCACGTACTTCGCCGACGAGGAAATCGAGCATTGTCAATCCATCCGCGAGCCACGTCTTCTGGGGCACCGTCGCGAGCGAGGAGCCGATCTGATCCGTGCGGGCGCGTCGCCTGAGTGCAGAACCGGAGTGTACACGTCGGTTAAAATAGCGCCCTCCCTCCTCGCGCACCATCGCACCAATGGCCACTATCAAGCAGGACGATTTCATCCAGAGCGTCGCCGACGCCCTGCAGTACATCAGCTACTACCATCCGGTCGATTACATCAAGAATCTCGCCGCCGCCTACGAGCGCGAGCAGTCGCCCGCAGCGAAGGACGCGATCGCGCAGATCCTGATCAATTCGCGCATGTGTGCCGAGGGCCATCGCCCGATCTGCCAGGATACCGGCATCGTCACGGTGTTCCTCAAGGTCGGCATGAATGTGCGCTGGGACGCAACGCTAAGCCTCGAAGATATGGTCAACGAGGGCGTGCGCCGCGCCTACAACGACCCGGACAACAAGCTGCGCGCGTCGATCCTCGCCGATCCGGCCGGCAAGCGCATCAATACCAAGGACAACACGCCGGCGGTGATCAATGTGAAGATCGTTCCCGGCGACACGGTCGATGTGATCGTCGCGGCCAAGGGCGGCGGCTCGGAGGCGAAGTCGAAGTTCGCGATGCTCAATCCTTCCGACTCGATCGTCGACTGGGTATTGAAGACCGTGCCGACCATGGGCGCGGGCTGGTGCCCGCCGGGCATGCTCGGCATCGGCATCGGCGGCACCGCGGAGAAGGCGATGCTGCTCGCGAAGGAAGCGCTGATGGAGCCGATCGATATCACCGACCTGCAGGCGCGCGGGCCATCGAATCGCGCGGAAGAGCTGCGCCTCGAACTGTACGAGAAGGTCAACGCGCTCGGCATCGGCGCGCAGGGCTTGGGCGGCCTCACCACCGTGCTCGATATCAAGGTGCGCGACTATCCGACGCACGCGGCGAACCTGCCGATCGCGATGATCCCGAATTGCGCGGCGACGCGCCACGCGCATTTCACGCTCGACGGCTCGGGCCCCGCGGAGCTCGATCCACCTTCGCTCGAAGACTGGCCCAAGCTCACCTACTCGCCGACCGGTGCGCGCCGCGTCGATCTCGACACGATCACGCGCGAGGAGATCGCGACGTTCAAGCCCGGCGAAGTGCTGTTGCTCAACGGCAAGCTGCTCACCGGCCGCGATGCCGAGCACAAACGCATCGTCGACATGCTCAACAAGGGCGAAAAGCTGCCGGTCGATTTCACGGGACGTTTCATCTACTACGTCGGTCCGGTCGATCCGGTGCGCGACGAAGTGGTCGGCCCCGCCGGCCCCACCACCGCCA
>CAZDWH010000017.1:0-26091 GCA_964509025.1 uncultured Rhodanobacteraceae bacterium | reverse complement strand
AACGCTGGTTCGACGGTCAACTTCCGCTCGAGACGATCGTTGAGAAGACTGCGCATGCACCCGCGCGCCTGTTCAGCGTACATGAGCGCGGTTATATCCGCGAAGGCTACTGGGCCGATCTCGTGCTGATCGACACGCAACTGCCGCACACGGTGACGCGCGCGGAAACGCTGTCGAAATGCGGCTGGTCGCCGTTTGAGGGTTACCGCTTCCGTTCCACCGTCGCGGCGACCTTCGTCAACGGCCACCTCGCCTGGCACGACGGCAAGCTCGATGACAGCCGGTTAGGACAACGTTTGGAGTTCGATCGATGAGAGTTTGCTTTGTGTGGACGTTGTTCGCAGCGCTATTCAGCATGTCGGCTCTGGGGGCACAACAGGAATTGCAGTTACCACCGAACCTGCAGCAGGGTCAGCTGGTGATCGGCCACGCGCCGAAAGGCGTGAAGATCGAATACGCCGGCCGGCGTCTGCGCGTCGGCGATGACGGCGTGTTCGTGTTCGGCATCGAGCGCGACGCGCCGGCGCAGATCAAGCTGCATGTGCGCTACTCCAACGGCAAGGCGCACGATCAACTGGTCGCGGTGGCGAAGCGCGAATACCACGTCGAGCGCATCGAAGGCCTGCCGCAAAAAACCGTCAAACCCGATCCGGAAACCGCGAAGAAAATTCGCGCCGAACTCGCGCGCGTGTCCGAAGCCAAGCATCACGACGACGCGCGCGAGGATTTCCTTGCCGGCTTCCGCCTGCCGGTCGAGGACGCGCGCATCAGCGGCGTTTATGGCAGCCAGCGCATCGACAATGGCGTGCCGCAGTCGCCGCACGCCGGACTCGACATGGCCGTGCCGACCGGCACACCCGTGCACGCGCCCGCAGCGGGCATCGTCGCCCTCGCCGATCCCGACATGATCCTCACCGGCGGCACCGTGCTGATCGATCACGGTTTTGGCCTCTACAGCGCGCTGATCCACATGAGTCGCCTCGATGTGAAGACCGGCGACAAGATCACGGCGGGCCAGGTGATCGGCCTCTCCGGCGCGACCGGCCGCGCGAGCGGGCCGCATGTGCACTGGGGATTCTCCTGGTTCGATGTGCGTCTCGATCCCGCGCTGCTGCCCAAACCTGCCGACCAGACGCAATGAATCCGGAGATCCGCGAGATCGGCGCCGCCGAATTCGATCTCGTCTGGCCGATCTTCCACGCCATCGTCGCGGCCGGCGAAACTTACGGCTATGCCCGTGATACGGATATGGCGAAAGCCCGCGCGATGTGGACGACCGCGCCGTCGCGCTGCTTTGTCGCGTTGATCGACGGAAAGCCCGTGGGCTGCTACATGCTGAGACCCAACCAAGGCGGCCCGGGCGGTCACGTTGCCAACGCGGGATACATGGTCGCCGAGGACGCACGCGGACACGGCCTCGCGGGCAAGCTCTGCGAGCATTCGCTTGCGCTCGCGCGTGAAGCAGGTTTCCTCGCGATGCAGTTCAACTCGGTCGTCAGCACCAACGAAGTCGCTGTCAGGCTATGGCAAAAGCATGGCTTCGAGATCGTCGGCACAGTGCCAAGGGCTTTCCGCCATGCGCGGTTTGGCCTAGTCGATATCCATGTGATGCATCGATTCCTATGACGCCGCGCGGCGCGCCTCGCGCCACGCTGCCCAGAGACTGCTCCATGCATGCGGATACGCATGCCTTGCGAGATATGCGTGCGGGTCACGCGCGACGCGCGCACGCGCGACGAGCTTGCGCTCCAGCCGCGTGCGCACGGCGAGCCCCAGCGGCCGCACTGATGCGATACCGAGCGCACCGGCGATTTCGCGTTCGATATCGGCGAGGAAATCGCGCAGCAGAGCATCGCGCGCAGACGACGCCTGCGCGAGCTGCGCACGGCTGAGACCGTGACGCGCGCACAGATCGAGCGGCAATAGATTCACATCGAGTTCCGGTCGCACGAGCGTACGCAGCAGATGCGACAAAATCCACAATGCGGCATCGCTCTCGGGATTGGCGCGTCCGGCGCAGAGCAGCTTCGATTCGAGGTTTGCGAGCGCGCCGTAGAACGGATCGAGGCGCGCAATCAGATCATCGAGACTCGCGGGGCCTGGCACATCGAGTTGCTCCAATGCGCCGTCGATCAGCAGGTTCCAGTCATGCGCTGGAATCGCGGCTACGTCGGATTCGGAAAACAGCAACTGCGTGATCGGATGGCGCGGATGCCCCGCCGCTGCATTGAACAGTTCCTGTCGCCACCAGCCGAGCTTGGCCTCCGCGACCTGCGTTTCGCTTATGCCGAATGCCGCTTCCTCGATTTCGTGCGCCAGGCAGCCAAAGGCGCTGGCGCGCAGGCGTAGCGCGGGATCGAGAAACAACGCGACCATGCGTTGCTCGGGATAAGCCGCGAACCACTTCTCCTCGAAGCTCGCGAAGGCGGCGCCGTTGTCGCTCACGCGAGGCCCATGACGCCGAGCAGTTCGCCGGGCGTCACGATCACGCGATCCGCGCCCCAGTCCTGTGGATCTTCTCCGTCGAGGTAGCCCCAGCTTGCGGCGATCGTGCGCATACCGGCGCGCTGCCCCGCTTCGATATCGCGCGCATCGTCGCCGACGTAAATGCTGTGGATCGCGTCGACATGCGCGAGCGCGCACGCGTGCAGCAGCGGTGCGGGATCGGGCTTGCGCTGCGGCAGGCAATCGCCGGAGACGAGCGCAGCGCAGCGATGCGCCAGCGTCAGTTCCTTGACCAGCGCACGCGCAAGCCAGCCGGGCTTGTTCGTCACGATGCCCCAGGCGACGCCGCGCGCTTCGAGCGTGTCGAGCAAGGCGTCGATCCCGGGAAACGTGCGCGTGTGCGTCGCAATCGCTTCAGAATACAAATCCAGAAACCGCGGCAACAGCACGTCCACGGTCGCCTCGTCGGCACCCGGAAAACCCTTGCGCAACATCGCGCGTCCGCCCTTCGACACGACCGCGCCGACGGCGGCGAGCTCGATCTCTGGTTCGCCGCGCTCATCACGCAGACGGCGCATCGCCGCGATCATGTCGGGCGCCGAATCAACCAACGTGCCGTCGAGATCGAAGAAGACCGCGTGGATGTCCGCACCGGCGAGCTTCATGCCGGCTTTAGCGCACACGCCAAGTAGTTTACTTGCGTGTTCGGCGTGATCCACGCTCGCCGCGTCAGCGGGTTGTACGCAAGGCCGCTCAGGTCTTCGAGTTCGAGTCCCGCTGCGCGCAATGCCGATGCCAACTCGGACGGACGAATGAATTGCGCATAGTGGTGTGTACCGCGCGGGAGCAGATTCAGCGCGTACTCCGCACCGACGATCGCCGCGCCGAACGCAAGCGGCGTTCGGTTGAGCGTCGACAGAAACAGGCGTCCGCCCGGCTTGAGCAACGTGGCACAGGCCGCGATCGCACTGCCCGGATCGGGCACATGCTCGAGCATCTCCATGCAACTGATCGCTTCGAACGCCACCGGCATTTCCGCCGCAAGCGCCTCGACGCTGATTTCGCGATAGTCGACCTTGAGCTTCGATTCGTGCAGATGCAGGCGTGCGACGTCGAGCACGCGCGGCGCGAGATCGATCGCGGTGACCTCTGCGCCCGCGGCCGCCAGCGACTCGCTCAAGATGCCGCCGCCACAGCCAACATCGAGCACGCGCGCACCTTTGAGTGTCGTGCGTTCGGCGATGTAGTTGAGGCGCACCGGATTGAGGTCATGCAGCGGGCGCGATTCGCCTTGGGGGTCCCACCAAGTCGCCGCGAGCTTGTCGAACTTCGCGGTCTCGGCGACGCTGACGTTGGTTGTTTCGCTGGAATGCATGTCTATGGTTTCTCTCTCACAGGCACCCGACGACGCCGTTGATCTGCAACCTGGCCTGTGCGCCAGCGAGACCTGCGTCGGGCTCCTCGACCACGAAGTGTAGTGTGTAGCGCGCTTCTCGTCGCGGCGTGAAATACGTTCCCCAACTGTCATCAGGGCCGAGTGGAAAACGCTCGACGTGCACGGTGCTGCGCGCAACCGGCACTTCGATCTGCGTGCCGCGCTGATAGAGATAGGTCTGTGACGGCGAATTCAGGGCAGTGCTGCCTATCCATTCGGACAGGCGCTCGTGGCGCGAAAGAACGATGCGACCCTTGTCGTCGCGCAGCATCAACTCGATCAAGGCGTTGGGCCTCGGCGGCGGATTGGACTGACCGTTTGAAGCGGCACTTATCGCGACGCCTATCGTCGCCTCGATGGCCGGCAGTCCTTCAAGTCGCCGCGTGAGTTCACCAGGCCTGGTCAGATCGACCGCACCGAGATCGACCGTGTAGCCATCCTGACAGATCGGCGCCGGTGCTGCGTGGGCAACAAACGTGCCCTCGCCGATGTAACCGCGATAGTTCACCAGTGCCGGACTGCAAGCGCCGAGTTCGATCGAAGCGGCGAGGACTATCAGTACTCGCGCGCTACGCAGACAGCGCGGAATTGCGCATCGCTCCCGCCTGAGCCGGAAGCGACTCACTGCGCGATCATGCGCCCGCGCCATACGCGCGCCTTCGCCTTGATCTCGTCCGCGTCGATACCGACCAGCGCGCCGTCGGCGAGTTTGCGCTTGCCGGCGATCCACACATCGCTGATCTGTTGCCGCCCCGCCGCGTAGACCAACGTCGAGGCAACGTGGAATACCGGCTCGGTCTCGATCGCGTCCAGGCGAACCGCAGCAAGATCGGCCTGCTTGCCGGGCGTGATCGAGCCGATGCGATCGCCAAGACCGACGGCCTTGGCGCCATTGAGTGTTGCTGCGCGCAGCGCAAACGCCGCATCGAACGCGCGCGCATCGCCGCTCACGCCTTTCGCGAGCAGGGCGGCGCTACGCATCTCGCCGATCATGTCGAGATCGTTGTTGCTGGCACAGCCGTCGGTGCCGATCGCGAGATTGACGCCGGCAACGCGCAGCTTCTCCGCAGGGCAGAAGCCGCTCGCAAGCTTGAGATTGGATTCGGGGCAATGCACGACCGAGGCGCCGGCTTCGGCCATCAACGCGATCTCGCTGTCGAGCAATTGCGTCATATGGATCGCGATCAGATGATCGTTGACCAAGCCGAGCGCCTGCACGCGCGCGATCGGACGCATGCCGTGATCGCGCTTGCCTTCCTCGACTTCCTGCGCGGTCTCGTGCAGGTGCAGATGGACTGGAATGTCGAGCTGGTCGGAGATCAAGCGGATGCGCTCGAACGCCTCGTTCGACACCGTGTACGGCGCGTGCGGCGCGAGTGTGGTCGTGATCAGCGACTCGCCGCGGAACTCGTCGTGCACGGCGAGATTCTTGTCGAAGTATTCGTCGCGGCTCTGCGCCCAGGCGGTCGGGAATTCGATGAACGGCAGACCGACCACGGCGCGGAAGCCGTGCTTCAGATACGTCGCCGCCTGCACGTCCGGGAATAGATAGTTCTCGTTGCAGCAGGTCGTGCCGCCGCGCAGCATCTCGGCGATCGCAAGCTCAATGCCGTCGCGCACGTACTCCGGTCCCATCACGCGCGCCTCGGCCGGCCAGATGTGCTGATTGAGCCAGGTCATCAACGGCAGATCGTCGGCGAGACCGCGCATCAGCACCATCGGATTGTGCGTGTGCGCGTTGACGAGGCCGGGAATCAGCGCATGCGCGCTCAAGTCCACGCGCTGCGCATTTTTATACTTTTCGCGTGCTACCTCGATCGGCAGCACTTCGACAATCGTGTCGCCCGCGAGCGCGACGGCGTGATGCTCGAGCACTACGCCATGCGGTTCGACCGGGATGACCCAGCGGGCTTCGAGAAGTTGGTCGACGCGTGGCGTATCGGTCATGCTTTCGCTCGTCGTTCCGGCAGGGATTGCCGGAACCCAGGCTGCAAGGATGCCATAGTGTCGCCGACGTTTTCGTACTCCATGCCATCCTTGGAGTCTGGCCCCCGGCATTCCCAGCCGAGGTGACGATTTGGTTTCCTATCGCGCTACGCGCTCTTGGACCAAATCGTCATTTGACGCGGCCGACGTATTCGCCGGTGCGGGTATCGACGCGGATCACCTCGCCATTCGGCACGAACAGCGGCACGCGCACGGTCGCGCCGGTTTCGAGCCTGGCCGGCTTGCCACCGGAGCCGGCGGTGTCGCCCTTCACGCCCGGATCGGTCTCGACAATCGCGAGTTCGACGAAGTTCGGCGGGGCCACGGTCAGCGGCGCCCCGTTCCACAGCGTGACGATGCAATGCTCGTTGCCCTTGAGCCACTTCTCGGCGTCGGCCATCGCGTTCTTGTCCGCCGCAAGCTGCTCATGGGTTTCCGGATGCATGAAATGCCAGAACTCGCCGTCGCTGTAGAGGAATTCCATGTCCTGATCGAGCACATCGGCCGGCTCGAGCGAGTCGGTCGACTTCATCGTCAGTTCGACCACACGGCCCGTCTTGATATTGCGGTATTTCACGCGCGTGAAGGCCTGACCCTTGCCAGGCTTCACATATTCGGTGTCGACGATCGAGCACGGATAGCCGTCCACGATGATCTTCATGCCGTTCTTGACGTCGTTCATGCCATAGCTGGCCATACAAATCTCCGTTACCGCAGGCGAATGCGGATAAAATGCACGAATGGAAACGTCTATTGTAGCCGGGAATGCGGTTTTGCGGGACCTTGGACCCGCCCACCGGGACACGGGAAACATGGATTGGCGTCGCTTGTGGCGCGACGCCGTGACCGATCCGCTCGAACTCCTCGACCTCGTCGGTCTGAATGCGCGTGCGGACGAACTGCTCGCCCCCGCCGACACCGGCTTTGCCCTGCGCGTGCCGCGCGGTTTCGTCGCGCGCATACGCCACGGCGATCCGACCGACCCCTTGCTGTTGCAAGTATTGCCGCAAGCGGCGGAACTCGCCGAAGTGCCGGGTTTCGTCGACGACGCGGTCGGCGACCTCGTCTCCCGCTCGGCGCATGGCGTGCTGCAGAAATATGCGGGCCGTGCGCTGCTGATCGCGACCGGCTCGTGCGCAGTGAACTGCCGCTACTGCTTCCGCCGCCATTTTCCGTATGCCGAGGAAACGGCCGCATCGAATGGCTGGCGCGAGGCGATCGCGCAGATTCGCGCCGACGAATCGATCAACGAAGTGATTCTTTCCGGCG
Organism: uncultured Rhodanobacteraceae bacterium; assembly: GCA_964509025.1. Classification (GTDB taxonomy): domain Bacteria; phylum Pseudomonadota; class Gammaproteobacteria; order Xanthomonadales; family Rhodanobacteraceae; genus Rudaea. The sequence continues at coordinate 18,956 of CAZDWH010000017.1, read as the reverse complement.
GCGATCCGCTTGCGCTAGCGACTCCCAAGCTGCGCGAGCTGACGATGCAGCTCGCGACGATTCCACACCTGCGCCGCTTGCGCATCCACACGCGTTTGCCGATCGTGCTGCCCGAGCGCGTGGACGAGGAATTCGGCGCATGGCTGCGCGGCCTGCCCTGGCCGGTCGCACTCGTGCTGCACGCCAATCATGCGAACGAGCTCGACACGAGCGTCGCCGCGGCCTGTGCACGTCTCGCCGCGAGCGGCGCCACCCTGCTCAACCAGTCGGTGCTGCTGCATCGGGTCAACGATGATGCCGATACGCTGGTCGACCTGTCCGAGCGCCTGTTCGCCTGCGGTGTGCTGCCGTACTACCTGCATCAGCTCGACCAGGTGCGCGGCGCGGCGCATTTCGCGGTCCGCGACGAGGTTGCGCTGTCCCTCATTGCAGCCCTGCGCGACCGCCTGCCCGGCTATCTCGTGCCGCGGCTGGTGCGCGAAGTTCCAGGCGTTCCGCACAAGGTTCCGCTGTGAACCGCGTCGGTTATGTATACAATTAACGGCTGAGGACGGCCGGGATGCCGCATCTGGCGCCGGCGCGTCGAATCGAGTAAAACAACCAATGGCAGGGGAACTGCCCGCTGTGTTCCGATGAATAAAGCCGTCTCCATCATCAAATTGCTGCTGGTCGAGAACTCGGTCGAAGAAGCCGAGCGCTTGGCCAGCGTGCTGCGCAACGCCGGCATCACCGTGCGCGCGTCGCATATCAAGAACGCGACGGAGCTCGAGGCGCAGCTGCAGGCGCAGACGCCCGACATGATCTTCATCGCCATCGCGAGCAGCGCGCCGACCCTGGCCGAGACGGTGCAACTCGCGCATCGCGGCGGCAAGGACATCGCCGTGGTCGCCCTGCTCGACAAGCTGAGCGAAGACGACATCACCCATGCGTTGCAGGCCGCGGCCAACGCGGTGGCGCTGCGTACGCGCAACGACCAGTTCGTTGCCGTGGTGCGGCGCGAATACGACAGCCTCAATATGCGCCGCAGCGCGCGCCGGCTCGAAGCGGCGCTGCGCGAATCCGAGCGGCGCTGCGACGCCCTGCTCGATTCCTCGCGCGACCCGATCGCCTATGTTCACGAAGGCATGCACGTGCGCGCGAACAAGGCCTATCTGGAGATTTTCGGCTACGAGGATTTCGCCGATATCGAAGGCGTCTCGCTGCTCGACATGATCGCACCGGAGACCGCCGACAGTTTCAAGACCCTGCTCAAGAGTCTTTCCAGGGGTGAAAAACCGCCGGAGAAACTCGACATCAAGGCGGTCAATGCCGAAGGCAAGACCTTCGACGCGATCATGGAATTCGCCGCGGCGAGCTTCGAGGGCGAGCCCTGTCAGCAGATCGTGCTGCGCCAGCATGCCGTCAGCGCTGAACTCGCGGCGGAAATCGATTCGCTGCGCCAGAAGGACCTCGTCACAGAACTGTACAACCGCCAATACGGCTTGACCGAGCTTGACCGCATGATCGCCGAGGCCGCCGCAGGCGCCGCCAATCAGAGTCTGCTGCTGATCGAGCCGGACAAGTTCCGCCAGCAACTCGACACGGTCGGCATCGGCCATGCGGATCTGCTGCTCGGCGACATGGCAGGCTTGCTGCGCAGTCACCTCGGCAGCACCGATATCGCGATCCGCATGGGCGAGCACACCTTCGGCGCGCTCGTGCGCGGGCGCGACCCCGAAGCGGTGAACAAGCTCGGTCAGGAGCTGTGCAAGGCGTTCAGCGAGCACATCTTCGAAATCGGCAAGCAATCGGTCAGCGCGACAGTCAGCGTCGGCGGCACGCTGATCGGCGAACGCAATGCCAATGCGCAGACGGTGCTGAGTCAGGCCTCGACTGCGCTGCGCTCCGCGCTCGACGAAGGTGGCAATCGCGTCCATGTTCTCGACCCCGGCCTGCAGGATCGTGCCGCAGCGGCCGAAGCAAAGGAAATGCTCGTGCGCCTGCAGCAGGCGATCACGAGCAATGCGTTCGTGCTGTACTTCCAGCCCGTCGTCAGCCTGCACGGCGCCGAGGGCGAGTTCTACGAAGTGCTCGTGCGCATGCTCGGCGACAAGGGCGAGATCATGCCGAACTCGTTCTTCCCGATTGCCGAACAGCATGGCCTGCTCGGCGCGATCGATCGCCGCGTGATCGGCGGCGCGATCAAAGCCGTGGCGGAGCGCGAGAAAGCGGGCCGCCATACCACCGTCTTCATCAAGCTGACAACCACCTCGCTCGAGGACGCGACCCTGCTGCCGTGGATCGCGCAGCAGCTCAAGACCGAGCGCCTGCGCGGCGACGCGCTGGTGTTCGAGATCGCAGAGAGCAAGGTCGTGACAAGCCTCAAGCCAGCGCGCACCTTCGTCGCAGGCTTGAAGCAGATGCACTGCGGCTTCGCGCTGGAGCAATTCGGCTCGGGCGTCAATTCATTCCAGCTGCTCAAGCATATCGACGCGGATTATCTGAAGGTCGATCGCAGCTACATGGCCGAGCTGACCAAGAACAAGGAAAACCAGGACTTCATCAAGCAGTTCTGTCAGCAGGCGCATGCGGCCGGCAAGCTGACCGTGGCCGAGTTCGTCGAGGACGCGGCGAGCATGTCGATCCTGTTCACCTGCGGCGTGAACTTCGTGCAGGGCAACTTCCTGTCCGAACCAGAACGTGTGATGGGCAGCATCGCCTAGGAAACCTCTGTGCGAAGCGCAGCGAGGGCGCGATCCCGTCCGATGAAACCCTTGCTTCTGCTGTTTCTCGTCTTCGCTCCCGTCGGCAATTGCCTCGCCAAATGCATGCCAACCATCTGGTCGAGCGAACTCGCTCTCGGTGGAATCCATTACGGAGACACAGAGCAATCGGTTCGCGGCAAACTGGGCCACCCGGTCAGTGAAGAACCAAGAGATCTGAAGCTGCCGCGCATTACCTACCCAGGTCTAGTCATTGCGCTGAGCGAAATTTCTACGGTAAGCGAGTTGACCAGCAGCTCGAACAGATACTGCACTCCGCACCGCATATGCCCCGGAATGCCGTTCGAGCGGGCGAAAGAAGCTTACTGCTCGATCAAAATCTTGAAGAGTTCCGGCGACACCACGACGGCGTATTTCGGTTCGGAGTTATCCACCAGGCTGACCTTTACCATCGAGCACGACGTCATCCAGACGATCCGTGCTGGATACAACCCATTGGAGCAGTATTACCCGCAGCGAAATTAACTGCTGTGGCGCAAAGCCTCGATACGTTCGGCAATCGGCGGATGGCTCATGAACAGGCGCGACCAGCCGCTCTCGCCGGAAATGCCGAAGGCCTGAAACTGCTTCGGCAGTGTGTCCTCGCGATTGCCGGACAACGTCTGCAGCGCCGAGATCATCGCCTGACGCCCGCCGAGGTGCGCACCGCCCGCATCGGCGCGGAACTCGCGCCAACGTGAAAACGCCATCACGATCATTGTCGCGAGCACACCGAGCACCATCTGCAGCACGAGCGTGATCAGGAAATAACCGATGCCGTAGCCGCCTTCGTCGCGATCGCGATCGCCACGCAGAGCACCGTCGATCAGCGAGCCGAGCACGCGCGCGAGGAACATCACGAAGGTGTTGAGCACGCCCTGGATCAGCGCGAGCGTCACCATGTCGCCGTTCGCGACGTGGGTGATCTCGTGCCCGAGCACGGCCGAGACTTCATCGCGATTCATGCTGTTGAGCAGGCCCGTCGATACGGCGACTAACGCGTGATTCTTGCTCGCGCCGGTCGCGAACGCATTCATGTCGGGCGCCTCATAGATCGCGATTTCCGGCATGCCGATGCCGGCGCCCTGCGCATGATGCGCAACGGTGTTGAACAGCCATTGTTCGTCGGCGTTGCGCGGCTGCGCGATGACCTGCGCACCGACCGACATCTTCGCCATGGTCTTGGACAGCAGCAGCGAGATGAACGAGCCACCCATGCCGAACAGCGCGCACCAGACAAGCAGACCCGTCATGTTGATGTGCGCATGCGCATAGGCCCAGCGGTCGAGTCCAAAGATCGATGCGACGACGCTCAGCACGAGCATGATCGCAAGGTTGGTGAGCACGAACAGGACGATACGCAACATGGCTAACCTCGGTAGAGTCGCTGCCGGCTTTTTTTGTGCCGGCGAGTCGCAACAAATGTGGGTGAATTCGCTACGATTTCAAGTAAACCAGCAACGGCAGGCGCCATGATCTATTTCAAAATCGTAGCGAGCGAAGACAGGTTGCGCGTCGGGCGCGCGCAGGAACCGGAGTGTACAGTCGAGTACATGAGGGTGAGTCGAGCGCTGCTTGGCTCGCATGCGAGCCGCGCGAGCGAACGCCCGCGCCATGGGGCGCGGGCCGGGAGCACGACCGGCGCGCCCGATCTTGGTCAGGATCGGGTCGAGCGCAGTAGATTTTGAGATAGGTCATGTATCGCGGGCGTTTCGCTCCCTCCCCTACCGGACCACTGCACTTCGGCTCGCTTGTCGCCGCGGTCGGCAGCTACGTGCGTGCGCGCGCTGAAGGCGGCGCGTGGCTGGTGCGTATGGAAGACCTCGATCCGCCGCGCGAGGTTCCCGGCGCGGCGCAGGACATTCTGGCCACCCTGACGGCGTTCGGCATGTATGCGGACGAACCTGTGGTCTTCCAGAGCCGGCGCGAAGCAGCATATCGGGATGCATTCGAGCAACTGCGCGAGTCCGGAGAGATTTTTCCTTGCTGGTGCAGCCGCGCCGACCTCGAGACGCAGGGCGGCCTGCATCTCGGTGCGTGCGTCGCCGCGCCCGATCCCGCGCGTACGCCCGCGTGGCGCGTGCGCGTGCCGGAGCGGCGCATCGAATTCACCGATCTCCTGCAAGGTCCGCAAACGCAGCACCTCGCGCGTGCAGCGGGCGACTTCGTCGTACGCCGCGTCGAAGGCTGGTACGCGTATCAACTCGCGGTGGTCGTCGACGATGCGACGGCAGACATCACCGAAATCGTGCGCGGCAGCGATCTGCTCGATTCGACTCCGCGCCAGATACATCTGCAGCAACTGCTCGGCCTGCCTACTCCGGCCTATCTGCATTTGCCACTGGCGCTCGATGCGCAGGGGCGCAAGCTGTCGAAGTCCGATGCGGCGCGTCCGGTCGATGCGCGCGATCCAATGCCGGCGATGCGCGCGGCGCTCGCATTCCTTGGTCTGGACCGCGCCGCACGCGAATCCACCGCACGCCCGGAGCGCCTGCTCGCGTTTGCGGCGCAGCATTTCGAACTCGCAGATTTGCGCCACGCCGCCGCACACGCGCCCACCGCAGCAGCGAAAGATTGAACGTGTACAATCGGGACGACGCAGCGATGCGCGCAGCATCCCTGCACCAAATATAGAGTCCAACGGGAGGGAGAAAGTCATGACTGCACGCGTAGCACTGGTCACGGGCGGAACCGGCGGCATCGGCACTGCGATCATCAAGCGGCTTGCCGCATCGGGGCACAAGGTCGCGACGAATTATCGCGACGAGGCCAAGGCCAAAGCCTGGGCTGCGCAACTCAAGTCCACGGGCGTCGACGTGCTTCTGGTCAAGGGCGACGTCTCCGATCCTGCGTCGGCCGAGGCCATGGTCAAGGAAATCGAATCCAGACTCGCTCCGATCGATATCCTGATCAACAACGCCGGCATCACGCGCGACACGACCTTCCACAAGATGTCGGCGCTGCAGTGGCAGGAAGTGATCAACACCAACCTCAATTCCTGCTACAACGTCACGCGCCCGCTGATCGACGGCATGCGCAACCGCAAGTGGGGCCGCATCGTGCAGATCAGTTCGATCAACGGCCAGAAGGGTCAATACGGCCAGGCCAACTACGCCGCGGCGAAGGCCGGCATGCACGGCTTCACCATTTCTCTTGCGCAGGAAAACGCCAAATTCGGCATCACCGTCAACACCGTCTCGCCCGGCTACGTCGCGACCGAGATGGTGATGGCCGTGCCCGAAGACGTGCGCAACAAGATCGCCGCGCAGATTCCGGTGGGACGCCTCGGTGAGCCGGAGGAAATCGCCTATGCGGTCGCGTTCTTCACCAATGAAGAGGCGCGCTGGATCACCGGCGCCAATCTCTCCATCAACGGCGGCCAGTACATGGGTTGGTAGAGCGAAGCGCTCTTGGCCGATGCGTTGAAGCGCATCGGCTGCGCTTTGCGATGGTGAGCCAAGATGCCGAACGGCACCGCGCAATGGCTGGCTACTCGCGAGGGCCGACTACCAAGTGAGACAAGGATGTCGAACTGGAGCCGGCTAAAAATATGCCAGGAGCAATCTGCGAAGCGGTGTATAGCGCATGCGATGTGTGGAAGTACTTCGTATGCGCGCGATGTTCCGCAAGCTCGCGACGAACTCGCCCGCCTCTGCGTCATACCAGCACCAAGCGGAGCGTTGCGCGTCATTGATCCGCGACGGCAATCACGGAAGGCGAACGCCGACCACGTTATTATTCGATCTGTAATAAAGGGGCCGTGCGCAGGGGGCTACGCACGGAAGGCGTCACAGATCAGTCACATGATCTCGCTACGCTGTCATGACCATTCGGGTAGCCCTATGAAAGCTCAACTCCTCGCCGTTTCGCTGCTCGCCTGCGCGAGTCTGTGCAGCGCTCAATCCGTGCTGGTCGGCAAGAAACTCGTGTCCGATGGAGACAGCATCTCCAAGGTGCGCGACGCTGCCGGCTCGCCCGACAAAGTCGACAAGATTCCTGGCGACGCCTCTTCGCCGCCGATGGAAATCTGGACCTACAAGCGCAAGGACAGCGTGATCACGATTTTCGTGGTGGACTCGAAAGTCGTGCATTCGCAGGAAAAGCAGGCGACCAATGCCGTGGTGGGCACGGACGGGTCCGGCGGCCCGAGCGCGTCGGGCGGGCGCTGATTCTCGCTGCGCTGCCACTCGCACCGCAGCGCCGCAAAATGTGATGGAATTCGCACTCCGCGCATAGCCTCAGAGTCGGCGTCCCGCGCCGTTCAGACTGGATTTGTTGCGCAGCAAACCAGCCCGCAAAGATGCTGGTGCGGCGCCGCAGTATCTGCTAGTTTTGCGGCATGGCACAAACCCGCATCATCAAGAAATATCCCAATCGTCGCCTCTACGACACCGAGATCTCGAGTTACATCACGCTCGAGGAAGTTCGGCAACTCGTGCTCGACGGCGACGAGTTCGAGGTCCGCGACGCCAAGAGCGGCGAGGATCTCACGCGCACCGTACTGCTGCAGATCATCGCCGAGCACGAGGGCGAAGGTCAGCCGATGTTCACCACGCAGCTGCTGTCGCAGGTGATCCGCTTCTACGGCGATTCGATGCAGGGCTTCATGGGCAGCTACCTCGAGAAGAGCCTGCAGATCTTCATCGACCAGCAGGGCAAGTTCCGCAGCCAGCTCAACAACATCCTGGGGCAGACGCCCTGGTCGATGTTGAACGACATGACCGAGCGCAATCTAGACTTGTGGAAGTCGGTGCAGGATGGGTTCCTCAAGGCGGCAGCGAATTCCGCGCGCACGGGCACCGGCAGCAAAGAAAACAAGTCCTGATCGGCCCGGCCTTGTCGTTCACGCACCGTTCTTGACGGTGCAAGTCATTGCGGCACACACAGCCTGCGCCGCGCACTTCAGGGGTAACACATGACGAAACGCATCGCGCTGGTTACCGGCGGCATCGGTGGCCTTGGCACGGAAATTTGCCGGCACCTGGTCAAATCCGGACACACCGTCATCGCGGCTGATCTTGGCTCGCGCCCTGAACGTCTCGCCGAGTTCAAGCACGAAACCGCCGACATTGCGGACGATATTTTCTTTGAACCGTTCAACGTCGCCGATTTCGATTCCTGCACAGCACTCGTGAAAAAAGTCGAAAGCGAGCGCGGCGCAATCGACATCCTCGTCAACGCCGCCGGCATCACGCGCGACACAAGCCTGCGCAAGATGTCGCCGCAACAATGGGTCGACGTGCTGCGCATCAATCTCGACGGCGTATTCAACATGTGCCGCAACGTCGTTGATGGCATGAGCGAGCGCGCCTTCGGCCGCATCGTCAATATTTCCTCGGTCAATGGCCAGACCGGCCAGTTCGGCCAGACCAACTACTCCGCGGCCAAGGCCGGTATGCACGGCTTCACCATGGCGCTCGCGCGCGAGGTCGCGCGCAAGGGCGTGACCGTCAACAGCGTGTCGCCGGGCTATTGCAACACCGCGATGGTGCGCGCGGTGCCGGAAACCGTGCGCAACCAGATCATCGCGAATATTCCGGTCGGACGTCTGGGCGAACCGAGCGAAATCGCGCGAGTCGTCGACTTCCTCTGCGCCGAGCAGTCCGGTTTCATTACCGGCGCGAATATCCCGGTGAACGGTGGCTATTTCATGGATTTTTGATCCATAAAAATACAGGCCATATAAATGCGCGCGAATTGATTCGCATGCAAGGTCGCAAGGAACACCTCGCCTCTCGGTCGCCACGATTCACAGCTGCCGCCAACTGTAGCCAAAGCTCGAAGACGCGTTCGAGGTTGGTCTTGCGCACATGATGTTCGTGCTATCCGCTGAACCCCGCAAACAATATGCCACTGCCGATGCGGCTGCGACTTTTCTAAAAAGTACGTTTACAGTGATCCGCGACGGAGCGCATAATTTCCGCCTATGCGAATACGAGGGGGAGATTTGCCATGCGAGTGTTGGCGTTTCTTTTTTCGCTAGTATCTGCTCCTGCGTGGGCTCAGCTGACGCTGAATCCAACGCAGATCAATCAATACGACACCGAAACTACCATCACGCTCGGCGGCGTTAGTCCGGGCACTGACTCGACTGCGGTGACTTTCACCCAGGGCGCGGATGTCGTGGTAACGACGGTTGACGCCAGTCTCGTTGTTGCGATGCCGGGAGAAGTTGCCGCTAACGCCGGATCCTGGTCGGTGACGGTCACCGCGACTGATCTGGACAGCACAGTGCGCAACTACGGTCCTGCCACGCTTACGGTCGTCGCACCGCCCATCACCATTCCGCCGCAGCTTCCGGAGATCGTGGTGGCCGAAGCTACGTCCCCAACGGGAGCGAACGTCACGTTCGATGTCGGGGGTGCCACATGCGATCACAGTTCGGGTGACCTTTTCCCGCTGGGCGCGACCACCGTCAACTGCGGTGCCGCAGGCGCCTTCCAGGTCGTCGTGACCGACACGACACCACCGGTGATCACGGTTCCGGCCGACTTCGCCACAGCCAGCAACAACCCGACCTTCACTGTCACCGCGACCGACAACATCGACGGCGCGGAGCCGGACGCGAATATCAATTGCATCCCCGCCTCGGGCGCTGCGTTCCCGAACGGTGTAACCACGGTGCTGTGCAGTGCGCACGACGCGCACTTCAACTATGCCTTCGGCTCGTTCAATATCACCGTCGGTGTGCCGATCCTGCACTTGCCGGCCCCGATCACGGTCGAGGCAACCAGCCCGGCCGGCGCGGTTGTGACGTACACGGCCACGGCGGACGGCGCCGACACGTTCTCGTGTTCGCCTGCCTCCGGCTCGACCTTCCCGCTCGGCACCACCACCGTCAACTGCACGGCCACGAACGCGGCCGGCACGACCAATGGCTCGTTCACCGTGAAGGTGCAGGACACCACGCCGCCGACAATCAACAGCATCACCGCATCGCCGAACAACCTCTGGCCAGACAACCACAAGTTGATAAACGTCGCGCTGACGGTCGCGGCCACCGATCTCGTCGATCCGTCGCCGACGGCGACGATCGTATCGGTCACGGCGGACCAACCGATCAGCAGTCCGGGCAGCGGTAACACGACGCCCGACTACGTCATCACCGGCAATCTGACGCTGCAACTCCGGGCGGAGCGCACTCAGGGCGTCAACCGCACCTACACGGTCACGGTTCGAGTATGCGACTCCAGCAATAACTGCGCGACGGGCACGGTTCCCGTTACCGTCTCGCCCCCGCCTGGTTCCTAACTTCTAGGTGACGGACTTTGGTTAGCACGGCGATCAGGGCGACTTGGTCGCCGTGCTTTTTTGGCGGATATGGATTTGCGCGGGCAGCAACTTAGTTACTTCATGGATTTTTAATCCCGACTGCGAGGCGACGGCCGGTCGCGCCAAGCCTGCAGTCGCGCGTCACCAAACCAGATCGGCCGGCACGTCGTCCTCGGGCGGCGCGTTCGGATCACACAGCAGCACGAGTGCGTGTTCGTCGATCGCTTGCGCCTGCAGCGCGACCTCGCGCGTGACGAGCAGGTAGCGACCGGCTAACTGCACCACCGCGAGATCGCCGTGATTGAGCTGCTGCAGCTGCGCGGCCGAGCAATAGATGCGGCGGATCTTGTTGCCGTGCGGGAAATGCCGCGGCGTGTCCGCGTCTTCCGCGATCAGCGATTTGCCAGCAAGCATCGCCGCGAGTTTCTGCTTGCGCTCGCGCTTCTCGCGCGCGACGCGCTCGGCGTCGCGCTGCGCTTGCTCGCGTTCGTCTTTCTCCTGCTTCGCCCGCAGCGCGTACGCGTGCGCGAGATTCGGCTCTGTTGAGGTCGGCTTCGGCACAGGCGCGGTGGCATGGCGCTGAGACGGCGGCTTCTGCGGCCGCGCCGCGTTCTGCTGCGGCTTCTTTTGCGGCGCCATCGGCTTGACCTCGGGCTTCGGCTTTTCCCGAAACCCGGCCTTCAGCAATTGATCGCGTAACGAATCGGACACTTACTCAAACCTCGTTAGCAACTGCTCTTTAATAGAAAGTGCAGCCGTGGATGGCCACTCTTGCTCCGGCATTGCGATCAAGGATCGCAATGCTCTTGTTGAAAACCGCGGCCAAGGACGGCCGCTCTTGATCTTGCTCAGCGGTTCGCGCTCATGGATGAGCGCACTAATAATGCGGAGGCGGCGGTTCATCGCGCGCATCCTGGCTCAGCGAAGTGTTCACCCGCGCGAGCTCGCCGCGCAGACGTTCCAGTTCGAGGCGCATCTGCGCCAACAACCGGTCCTGTGCCACTACTGTCGCGTCGAGGCTTTGCACGGTGCTGTCGAGAAACGACAGCCGCACTTCGAGTTCGGTCAGACGCTGTTCGGATGTTGCCATGGTCGCATTGTAGTGCGGCGTGAACCTGATCGGCGGCTAGTTACGCAGACTGCGTCCGCGGCCGATGCCGTAGTACGCAATGCCGGCCGCCTCGACCAGGTGCGGATCGTAGATATTGCGTCCGTCGAAGATCGCCGGCGCACGCAGCTTGTCCTTGATGTGCGCGAAATCCGGACTCCAGAACGCCTTCCATTCCGTCACGATCGCCAGCGCATCGGCGCCGTCGAGCGCGCTGTCTGCGTCTTCGCACAGCGCGAGATCGTTACGTGCGCCGAAGATGCGCTGCGCTTCCTCGCGCGCTTCGGGATCGTAGGCGCGCACCTTTGCGCCTGCCGCCCACAGCTGCTCGAGCAGGCGCCGGCTCGACGCCTCGCGCATGTCGTCGGTGTTCGGCTTGAACGCGAGGCCCCACACGGCAATCGTCTTGCCCGCGAGCGCGCCGTCGAAATGACGCACAATCAATTCGTACAGCTTTTCCTTCTGCGCGTCGTTGACCGCCTCGACCATGCCGAGCAGGCGCGCTTCGTAGCCGTGACCGCGCGCGGTACGCTCTAGCGCGCGCACGTCCTTGGGAAAACACGAACCACCATAACCCGCACCCGGATAGATGAAGGAGTAGCCGATGCGCGGGTCGGAGCCGATGCCGTGACGCACGAGCTCGATGTCGGCGCCGACACGTTCGGCGATGTTCGCCATCTCGTTCATGAAGCTGATCTTGGTCGCGAGCATCGCGTTCGCGGCGTACTTGGTCAGCTCGGCCGAGCGCACGTCCATCAAGACGATGCGCTCGTGATTGCGGTTGAACGGCGCGTACAAGGCTTTCATCTGTTCGATCGCACGCGCACTGGAGCTGCCGACCACGATGCGGTCCGGGCGCAGGCAGTCTTTGACCGCATCGCCCTCTTTCAAGAATTCGGGATTGGACACCACATCGAATTCGATGTTCTTGCTACGCGCGGCGAGTTCGCCCGCAATCGCCTCGCGCACACGATTGGCAGTGCCGACCGGTACGGTGGACTTGTTGACGATCACCGCATAGCGCTCCAGATGCTGACCGATCGTGCGCGCCACGGTGAGCACATGACTCAAATCCGCGCTGCCGTCCTCATCTGGAGGAGTGCCGACCGCGATGAAGATGATGTTCGCGTGCGCGATCGCACTAGCAGCGTCAGTGGTGAAGCGCAGCGTCTTGCGCGTGCGGTTGGCGGCAACGATGTCCTCGAGGCCCGGTTCGTAGATCGGAATTTCGCCCGCGTTGAGGCGCTCGACCTTGCGCGCATCGATGTCGACGCAGATCACATCGTTACCGACATCGGCCACGCAGGCTCCGGTGACGAGGCCGACATAGCCGGTTCCAAAAATACTGATCCGCATCAAGGCATCCTGTTGATCACCGCCGTTTACAGCGCGCTATTTTAGCGGGTCTGCGGTCGCGGCAGTGCAGCCCACCCGCCATCCGGGCAAGAAAAAAGGCGCAGCCGTAAAGCCGCGCCTTTTTTGCCAAACGTGCGAAAGCTTACTGCTTCGCCGCGTCCGTCTTCACCGGCTGAGTCTTGCCATCGGCAGGCGCTGCGGGCGGCTCGATGCTGACCAGGGTCACGTCGAAGATCAGGGTCGCGTTCGGACCGATCTGCGGCGGGCCGTTCTCGCCGTAAGCGAGCTTGGCCGGGACGTAGAATTTGTACTCCGCGCCGACCGGCATCAGCTGCACGCCTTCGGTCCAGCCCGGGATCACTCCATTGAGCGGGAACGTCGCCGGACCGCCGTGATCGGCCGAGGCATCGAACTTGCTGCCATCGATCTTGGTGCCGAGGTATTCGACCTTGACGATGTCCGTCGCCTTCGGCTTCGGGCCGTTGCCGGCCTTGATCACTTCATACTGCAGGCCCGAAGCGGTCGTCTGTACGCCAGCCTTGGCCTTGTTCTTGGCGAGGAACGCGTCGCCCTCGGCCTGGTTCTTCTTCGCAGCTTCCGCCTGCACGGCCATCTGCTTGGTCTGCAGCTTGGTCTGGAATTCCTGGCCGACCGAAGCGAGCTCGGCGTCGGTCAGCATCGGCTTGCCGCCGGTCAGCGCGCTCTGCAGCGCCTTGACCATCGACGGGATATCGATCTCGTCCTTGATCTGCGACAGATTGCCGGCGATCTTGGTACCGACGAGGTAACCGAACTTTTCCTTCTCGGTCTTGAACTTCGCATCGACCGCGGACTTGCTCGGCGCGGCGGCAGCGGCGGCGGCGGGCTTGGCGGCCGGAGCAGCGGCTGGCTTGGCGGCGGGCTTGTCCTGCGCGGCGACGGCGCCGGCGAAGGTCATGGCGCCGGCAACGGCGGCGGCGATTAGCGACTTGCGCACAAACTGACTCATGGGTACTCGTTCCTCGATGTTTATTGAAAATCCGGTTGCAAGTCCGGACAGGAAAAGGGCCGCGTATTGTGCGGCCCGGGCTGCCCGAAGGCAAATCAGCGCTGCTTGGACCCGCAGTTTCGCATTAGGTTCCCATGCGATGGGCGTCGGCTTGGTGCGTTCCATCAGGTAAAATGCGCTTATGCTCCGATTCGATGACGTCGCGCTGCGCCGCGGCCCCCTGCTCCTGCTCGAACACATGACCCTGCAACTGCACGCCGGCTGGCGTGTGGGCATCAGCGGGCGCAATGGTGCGGGCAAATCCAGCCTGCTTGCCCTGATCGCAGGCGAACTTTCGACCGACGCCGGCCATTTCGAGCGCCCGCGCGACTGGACGCTCGCCTGGGTGCGCCAGGAAGTCGCCGCGCTCGATGTCTGCGCGCTCGATTACGTGCTCGACGGCGACGCCGAATTCCGCCGCATCGAGCGCGAGCTGGTCGCGGCCGAGGACGCGCACGACGGTATGCGCCAGGCTCACCTGCACGAACGTCTGCTCGCGATCGACGGCTACGCCGCGCCGGCGCGCGCGGGTGCATTGCTGCACGGCCTCGGCTTCGCCAACGGCGATGAGACGCGCGCGGTGCGCGATTTCTCCGGTGGCTGGCGCATGCGGCTCAATTTGGCGCAGGCGCTGATGTGCCGTTCCGATCTGCTCCTGCTGGACGAGCCGACCAACCACCTCGATCTCGACGCGGTGCTCTGGCTCGAAGACTGGCTGAAGAAATATCCGGGCACGCTGATCGTGATTTCGCACGACCGCGAATTTCTTGACGCGGTCGCGACACACATGCTGAGCCTCGCCGACCAGCGCGCCGAGCTGTTCAGCGGCAATCTGACTGGTTTCGAACGCAAGCGCAGCGAACGTCTGGCGCAGCAACAGTCGATGTTCGACAAGCAGCAGCGCGAGCGAGCGCACCTGCAGAAATTCGTCGACCGTTTCCGCGCGCAGGCGACCAAGGCGCGTCAGGCGCAAAGCCGCATCAAGGCGTTAGAGCGCATGGTCGAGATCGCACCGGTGCGCGCGGCGTCGACGATCCAGTTCGAATTCCGTCAGCCCGCTGCCCTGCCCGTGCCCTTGCTGCGTCTCGACGAAGCCGCTGCGGGCTACGGCGCACGCCACATTCTCGACAACATCAAGCTCAGTCTCTCACCTGGCGATCGCGTCGCCTTGCTCGGCGCGAATGGTGCGGGCAAATCAACCTTCATCAAGCTGCTCTCAGGTGCGCTTGCGCCGCTCTCGGGCGAACGCGTTGCGGCGAAGGATCTCGCGATCGGCTACTTCGCCCAGCATCAGCTCGAACAGCTCGACGCGAAGGCGACCGCAGTCGAGCACCTCCTGCGCCTCGATCCGAAACTCGGCGAACGCGGCGCGCGTGATTTTCTCGGCGGCTTCGGCTTTGCCGGCGAACGCGCACTGGAACCGGTCGAACCTTTCTCCGGCGGCGAAAAAGCGCGGCTGTGCCTCGCACTGACCGTGTATCAGCGCCCCAACCTCTTGCTGCTCGACGAGCCAACTAACCATCTCGATCTCGATATGCGCGAGGCCCTGACCGAGGCGCTCAACGACTTCGAGGGTGCGCTCGTGCTGGTGTCGCACGATCGCGCGCTGATCCGCACCTGCTGCAACACCCTGCTGCACGTCGGCGGCGGCCGTGTCGCCGACTACGACGGCGACCTCGACGACTACGCGCGCGCCGTGCAGCGCGACGAACCGATCGCCGTCACGGCGACACCAGCCGCCGCCGGCGGCAAGCGCAAGGAGGATCGCCGCGATCGCGCCGAAGCGCGCGCAAAGCTTGCCCCGCTGCGCAAACAGATGCAGCACATCGAGAAGCGCATGGCATCGCTCGAAAAAGACAAGCAGGCGCTCGAGGGCAAACTTGCCGACGCGGATTTCTATGCAAGTGCATCGACTTCGCAAATGCTCGATCTGAGCCAGCAACGTGCCACGCTCGCAGCCGAGATCGAAGCGCTCGAGGGCGAATGGCTGCATCTGCAAGCGGAACTGGAAGCCGCCGAGGCCGCCTAGAGTCGACGCGCCGGCCGACGGCCCGCGTGGACTTCAGTGCAAGATCGTCCAGTTCCCGGCCGGACGCGGCTGCGCGAACAGGAAGCCCTGGCCAAAGTCGCAGCCGAGTTCGATCAGCTGCTCGCGCTGCGCCGTGGTCTCGATGCCTTCGGCAACCACTTCCATGCCCAAGGTGCTGGCCAGCGCAAGCACCGCACGCACGACTGCGGCGCTACCACCGCTGCCGGGCCGCAGATCGGTGACGAAGGAACGGTCGATCTTGAGCGCGTGCAAGGGAAAGCGATGCAGATAGCTCAGCGAAGAATAGCCTGTGCCGAAATCGTCGAGCGCCGCGAGCACGCCGGCATAGCGCAGTGCTTCCAGGGTATTGCGCGCCTGATCCGGATTTTCGAACAGCGCGCCTTCGGTCATCTCCAGACGCACACGTTGCGGCGGCACTCCATGCGCCGCGAGCATGTCGAGGATCTGTCGCGCCAGCTCCGGCGCGCGGAAATGTCGCGCTGACACATTGAGCGTGACGTAACCCGCGTCGCCGACCAATTCTGGAATCGCACGACAGGTTTTGTCGAACATCTGCCAATCGATCTGTTCGGCGGCGCCACTCTCCTCTGCGACCGCAAGAAAATCCGCCGGCAATAGCAAACCGCGTTCCGGGTGGCGCCAGCGCAGCAGCGCCTCGCAACCGACCATGTGACCGTCGGACAGGCGCACGATCGGCTGGAAGTGCGGCTCGAATTCATCGCGCAGCAGCGCGCGCCGAAGATCGCCTTCCAGATCGAGCAGACGCAGCGCCTCCTGGTGCAGGCGTTCGTCGAACACCTCGAAACGTTGGCGTCCCCTGGCCTTGGCGCGGTACATCGCAACATCGGCGTCGCGCAGCAGTTCCTCCGCGCTGCGATAGCGCTCATGGCTGAACGCGATACCCACGCTAGCGGACGGAAAGAGTTCCTTGCCGGCGATGCGCATGGGTTCGGACAGCGACGCAATCACGCGCTGCGCGACATGGAACACGTCGTCGTTGTGCTTTACATCTTCGAGCAGCAACGCGAATTCGTCGCCGCCCAAGCGCGCCACGACGTCGGGCGAGCGCACGCAACCAGCCAAGCGCTGCGCCGCCTGCTTGAGCATCTCGTCGCCGACCAGGTGGCCGACGCTGTCGTTGACCACCTTGAAGCGGTCGAGGTCGAGGAACAACACGGCGAAACGATGCCCTTCATCGCGCTGCGAGCGCGCGAGTGCGCGCACGAGGACATCGAGCAGAAAGCTGCGATTGGGCAGGCCGGTAAGCCCATCGTGCAGATTTTCGTACACCAGCAGGCGCTCGATGCGCTCGCGCTCGCCGATCTCGTCGCGCAGCTCGCGCACGGCCTCGGCCAGTTCGCGCGTACGATCTTCCACACGCAATTCGAGTTCGGCTTGCGCCTTCTTGCGTCCCAATGCCGTGAGGATGTGCTGCGCGACATAGTTCAGCAAGGCAAGGTCGTCGTCGCTGTAGCGCAGCGCGGCATCATAAGTCTGCACCACCACGGCGCCGCGTACTTCGCCATTCTCGACCATCGGCACGCCGAGAAAGTCCTCGGCAGGCGTGCCCAGTCCGATACCGCCCGGCACGGTCAGCAACTCCGCCACTACTTGTGCGCGGCCATGCACGGGTCGGCCATGCCGGATCAAACCGAGCGTGAGGCTGCTGCCCATGTTTTCGACGGGAATCTCTACCGCCGGGTCGTACATGTTGGTGTCTTTTTCGTCGGCAAAGTAGATGAAGCGCAAAGTGGCGCGCTCCACATCGTAGAGCGCGATATAGAAGTTGCGCGCGTACATCAGCTCGCCGACCACATTATGAATGCGCTGCAGCATCTCGCGCATGTCGAGTTCGCCGCTGGCGAGGTCGGCGATGCGGTACAGCGCCGACTGCAGCCGCTCGCCGCGCTGGCGCTCGCGCACCTCGACGGTGAGTTCGCGCGTGCGTTCCTGTACGCGCCGTTCGAGTTCGGCATGCGCTTGCTTGCGCACCAGCGCGGTCAAAATGTGCTGCGCGACGAAGGCCAGCAAGGCGCGATCCTTTTCGCTGTAGCGATCGGCCTCGTCGTAGCTTTGAACCACCACCGCACCGCGCACCGCACCACCAGACAGCATCGGCACGCCGAGCCAGTCCGCCGCATCGGGGCCGTAGTTGCTCACCGGGCCGCCAAAGCCGAATTCCTCGCGTAGCCTCACAGATGGCCCCATCACGATCTTGGCGCGACGGATCACCTCGAGCGACAGGCTGCCGCTGATGCCGGACACGGGAATTTCCTCGTCCGGATCGACCACGCTCTGATCGCGCGTGTCGGCGAAGTAGATGAACTGCAGCGTATCGCGCTCGGCGTTGTACAGCGCGATGAAGAAGTTCTCGGCGTACATCAGTTCGCCGACGACGGCATGCAGGCGCCCCAGCATCTCGGACATGTCGAGATCGGCGCCGGCGAGATCGGCAATGGCGTATAGCGCGCGTTGCAGCCGCGCGGCTTCCTCCAGACGCTCGATCGCGAGGCTTTGTTCCGCACGCTCGAGCACCTCGGCGAAACGTGCGCTCAGCAATGCCAGGTAGTCGCGCCAGGAATCCGCATGCACCAGCGCTGTGGCGTTGGGCCATTCGCTCAGCAGTACCGCACTCGTCGTGGTGCCGCAGGCCAATGGCGTGGCAACGTGGCAGAGTTCACCGTCCGGTTCGACCGCCTGCGTCTCGCCACGAGCGAGCAGAGCCGCTTCGATCAAGGCGGTTTCGGCAGCACTGGCCGCGGAGTCCGGAATCGAACGACGCGTCGACGGCTCTCCGATCTGCCAGACGAGGCGCAATGCGCGGCATTCGAAACGCGCCTCGATCTGGCTCAGCGCGAGTCGCGCAAGTTGATCCGGAGTATTGGGCCGCAGCAATGCGGACACGCAGTCGTCCCCGGAACCGGCATTTGCCCCCGCAATGCCGAGTCCGCTGCGCTGGCCAATGGGCTGAACGCGCGTGGACATGCTCTTCTCAATCTACACGATTAAAGGTGTCAGCGAGTTGCAGCTAGAAATGTGCCAATACCTGCACTCACCTCCACTGACGCTCGTTTTTCGCAGCATCCCTCCCCCGCGAGTGACCGAATTTTTCGCAAAACCGCCTCCGGCGGCTCGTTTTCCCTGTGTGCGGCGAGAAATATCACAGGCAGCTCAAATCGTAATTTTTCATATAACACTTTGTTTTTTAAATATTTTATTACCACAAAGATGACACTCAAATCTGCCTCTTGCAATTTGGTTTGAAAAAGTAGTTGACATCCTGTGATTTAGTGTTATAGTTACATACAACACTACTTCCTCAGCTCACGCTGACACCAACCGGAGATCACCATGAAATCGTTCAACCCAGTAAATCGGCCCGCCCTGCTCGCGCTGACTGGC